>CAYTNT010000006.1:0-40056 GCA_964439235.1 uncultured Rhodoluna sp.
TGCAGAAATTTGGCGGCTCGTCGGTTGGCGATGCGGCCAAGATTAAGCACGTCGCTAAGCGCGTAATCGAGACCCAGCGAGCTGGCAACCAGGTGGTTGTTGTCGTATCCGCGATGGGTGACACCACCGACGAACTCATCGATCTAGCCCAGTCTGTTGCCAACGACCCATACGAAAGCCCGCGCGAAATGGACATGCTGCTGACCTCGGGTGAGCGCATCTCGATGGCACTGCTCGCCATCGCAATCAACGCAGCTGGCGGCAAGTCTCGTTCGTTCACCGGTTCGCAGGCGGGCATCATGACCAGCAGCAAGCACGGAGACGCTCGAATTTCAGAAGTCAGCCCGACCCGCATTCGTGAGGCGCTCGAAGAGGGCGACATTGCGATTGTCGCGGGCTTCCAGGGCTTCAACAAAGACACCCGCGACATCACCACCCTCGGCCGCGGCGGTTCGGACACCACCGCGGTTGCTCTGGCTGCCGCTCTCCAGGCCGACGTTTGCGAGATCTACTCTGACGTCGATGGTGTCTACACCGCCGACCCGCGCATCATCCCCGCAGCTCACAAACTCAACGCGATCGACATCGAATCGATGCTCGAGCTCGCCGCTGCCGGAGCCAAGATTCTGCACATCCGCGCGGTCGAATACGCTCGCCGCCACAACGTCGACCTTCGGGTTCGCTCGACTTTCAGCACAGATCCAGGCACCATCGTCTATTCCAAGAAGCCGGCAGGAGACAACATGGAAGAACCAATCGTTTCGGGAGTTGCAACCGACAAGGGCCAGGCCAAGATCACGGTAGTCGGTATCCCCGATGTGCCTGGCAAGGCATCCGAACTGTTCCAGGTGGTCGCCGAGGCCGACGTCAACATCGACATGATCGTTCAGAACGTGCCGACCGGTTCAGACGTTACCGACCGAGTTAGCGACATCTCGTTCACGCTTCCGTTGGCAGACCTCGGTCGCGTCGCAGGTGCTCTCGAGGGCGCAAAGGCATCCCTCGGATTTAGACAGCTAGAACAGGATGCCGACATCGGCAAACTCTCGGTTGTCGGAGCCGGCATGAAGACCCACTCGGGTGTTTCGGCAACTCTGTTCAAGGCGCTCGCCGATGCAGGAATCAACATCGAAATGATCTCGACCTCAGAGATTCGAATTTCGGTGGTTACCAACGCCAAGCAACTCGACGAGGCAGCCCGTGCCGTTCACACCGCCTTCGGTCTAGACAGCGACACCGAAGCGGTTGTTTACGCGGGCACCGGCCGCTAGTAAGTTTCAACTAAGCAACCAAGGAGCGAATCCATGAGCCGCAAACCAAACCTGGCCCTCGTCGGAGCAACCGGTGCAGTTGGCACCGTGATGATCAACATCATCAACAACCGCGAGAACATTTGGGGCGAGATTCGCCTGATTGCCAGCCCACGATCGGCCGGCAAGAAGATTACCGTTCACGGCGAAGAGCTCACCGTGGTTGCGCTGAGCCCGGAGGCATTCGACGGCATCGACATCGCGATGTTCGATGTGCCAGACGAGGTCAGCGAGGTTTGGGCACCGATTGCCGCCGAGCGCGGTGCGGTTGCCGTTGACAACTCGGGTGCTTTCCGCATGAACCCGCAGGTGCCGCTAGTTGTGCCAGAGGTCAACCCAGAGCAGGCCAAGAACCGCCCGCTCGGCATCATCTCGAACCCTAACTGCACCACGCTGACCATGATGGCTGCGATGGGCGCGCTGCACCGCAAGTGGACACTGAAGGAACTCGTTGTATCGAGCTACCAGGCAGTTTCGGGTGCTGGCGCAGCCGGCCTGGAAGAACTTGCGGATGAGCTAGCGGTGGTCGGCGGTCAGCGTGAGCTCGGAACCGCGCCGGATGACGTTCGCGCGGCACTGGCCGCTGCCGGCAATGACCTGAGCAACTCGCCGTGGGCGCATCCAATCGCTCTGAATGTGATTCCGTTTGCTGGCTCGCTGAAGGCGGGTGGCCACAGCAGCGAAGAGATGAAGGTTCGCGACGAGTCGCGCAAGATCCTCGGCATCAACGACCTCAAGGTTGCAGCGAGCTGCGTGCGAGTTCCGGTTCAGGTGGCTCACTCGCTCACCGTGCACGCAACTTTCGCAAGCCCGCTGACCCCGGACGAGGTTCGCGCGGTGCTAGCCGAGCAGCCGACCGTCAAGGTTGTGGACGACCCTGCGAACCACCAGTACCCGACCCCGAGCATGGTTGCGGGTCAAGACCCGACTTTCGTGGGCCGCATCCGTCAGTCACTCGATTTTCCAAACAGCATCGAGCTGTTTGTGGTCGGCGACAACCTGCGCAAGGGCGCTGCGCTCAACACGTACGAAATCGCTGAGCTCGTTGCCAAGGAGTTCTAGTCTTGGGCGGTAGCCTTTGACTATGCGCAAGTTTCTAGTCGGGGTAGCGGTTGCGATAGCCGCTCTTTCGCTGACTGCCTGCACTGCGCCAGCTCCTGCTCCAACCGAATCGGCTGCGCCAACTATCGACCCAGAGTTGATTCCAACCGCGCCTCCTGAGGGCGTCGTCGATGTCGATGCAGCCGCCTACGCTGATCCTTTTGGCGAATATGTTTTCAAGGTTGGAGAGGGTCCGACCTGGTGCACAATCTCGCCCGCAGTTGCCGGCGCAACCGAACCTAGCTTCGTGACCTGCGAGCACAACGAGGCTTCGGTGCGCTACGAGCCGGTTCCGATTCCGGCCGACTGCACCGCCTCTTACGGCTACCAGATTCGCCTCTGGACTGCCAAGCCTGAAGGCATCGGCAACTCTGAGCAGGCCCAATTCACTTGCACCAGCGGCTTCTATGCCGACCCGAGCACCGCACCGATTCTTGAGAACGCCCAGCGACTAACCGTTGGCGATCTGACCTGCTATGTTGTCGGAACCACCGCGCGCTGCGAGAACAAGTCGGGCAAGTACATAGTTCTTGGCCCTGACGCGTGGGCTCTCGGAATCTAGCAAATCCTGGGTTTACTCAACCGGCAATAACGTCAGGATGCGCACCTCTGGGCGCACCGCAAATCGCACCGGGGCATAGATCGAGTGCCCCAACCCAGCGCAAACATTGAGGGCGAGCCGCCCGCCAGCCCAAGCACTCAGGCCTTTGGCATACTGTCGCGGCAGGTCGCAGTTCGTGATGATTGCCCCAAAGCCAGGGATGCCCACCTGTCCACCGTGAGTGTGTCCGGCGAACATGAGTTGCGCACCCGCATCCGCCATCGCATCGATGATTTTCAGGTATGGCGCGTGTGCCAAGCCAATCACCAGATCGACCTCACCCAGCTTCGCAGCAGACCGCGCCAGTGAGCCGAGGTCATCCAGCCCATCGTGCGGATCATCGACTCCGATGAAGCCCAGTCGCACACCGTTCACCTCGAAGGATGCGCCGGCGTTGTTCAAGTTGCTCCACCCCGCGGTTTCGAATGCTCGGGTCAGTCTCGGGGTGTCGAGCGCAGCAGTCTCGCCGCGCTCTGAAGGAGCCAGCAGATAGGCAAACGGGTTGCGCAACGCTGGGGCGTAGTAGTCGTTCGAACCATGTACAAAGACGCCGGGCCGCGGCAGTAAGCCCGAATAGCTCGCCAGCACAGGCTCGATACCTCTCGCGTGACCGAGGTTGTCTCCGGTATTCACCACCAGATCGAATTGCTCTTGCGCCAGCTGTTTGATCCACCGCTGTTTGCGCTTCTGCCACGGCGCCATGTGCACGTCGCTGATGTGCAGAACGGTTATCGCTTTGGCGCCCTTGGGCAGCACGCGCAGGCTCTCGCGCCTGATCGCATACCAGTTGCGCTCGATAAGGATGCCCCAAAACGCGGCCGCTATCGCCAGCACACCGACGGCAGTCAAAGCGATGAGGCCTGCGTCGACCGCATCCGTGTTCGTTGGCATAACTGTTATGGGCCCGAGCTGATGATCAGCAGAATTGCGCTCGCTGACGGAGCAGCGGTTCCGGCCGCAGGGTCGGTGCCGATGACGTTGCCCTTCGGAATCGTGGCCGACTTCTGGAAGTACTGCGTCTGCGAAGGTTGAGGCTCACTAACTGCAGAGTAACCCGCCGCAAGCAGCGCGGCCTTGGCGTTGGCGACCGTCATGCCCGAGACATTCGGAACCACTCGTTGGCCACCCTTGCTCACGAAAATGCGAACCTGGGAACCAGATGGGGCGGTGCCGTTTGCCACCGGACGCGTGTATGCGACGGTGCCAGCAGGTGCTGCGTTTGCAACCTGCGTGGTGATGATCTTCGGATTAAATCCGGCAGTCTTCAGGATTTCCATGGCGGCCTGTGGGTCTTGACCCGTAACGCTTGGAATCGCGAGCATCGTGGCATCAATCATCGACTGCGGCGGAGCGATGAAAGCCTCACCCGGGTAGAGCTCATTGGCCTTCTTCATGGTCGTGCGCCAGATGTCGTGACGAACCGTGTTCGCGGCCTTGTTGTTGAGCCTGAAGGTGCTGAGCGACTTCGAACCGACCACGTTGCCGACCCAGGTTGCCGTGCCGACAGTGGTTGAGAAGCCGGTCATCCAGGTGTGAACACCCGAGTCGGTGGTTCCGGTCTTTCCCGCGATTGGAATTCCGTCACCTGTGTTGGATGCGCCACCCGTTCCGCCCGACATAACTCGCTGCATCGCGTAGGTCATGCCCGCGGCAACCTCTGGGGATACGGCTTGGCTGCAAATGGTCTTCGGAACCTGAAGCTCCTGGTTGGTTGAGCGCACAACAACGCGGTCAATCGCGACTGGCGTGCAGTAGGTGCCTCGGTTTGCCACGGCAGCCATCGCGGCAGCCATCGAAACCGGCGAAATCTCGTTGGTTCCGATGATCGCTGAAGGGTAGTAGAGCAGTGGATCACCGTCGGCTCGCTTGATGCCGAAACGCATCGCGGTGTCACGAATGTCGCAGATATCGACCTTGGATGCCATGTACGCATACGCGGTGTTTACCGATAGCGCGGTGGCCTGAACCACGGTGAGGTCTTCGGGTTCCTTGGTGATGTTGTTCGGTGCCCAGGTTCCGACCCATGCGCCACAGCGCGCCGAGAAGTCAGAGCCCTGCCACTCGCGCACACGTCCGTCGACGTGGTCATTCAGGCGATAGCCGTTGGTTAGCCACTGGGCCAGGGTGAAAATCTTGTAGGTCGAACCCACTTGGAAGCCCGATGAGCCACCGAATGGCTTGTCGGATGCGTAGTTCACCGAGGTTCGGCCCGGCTCGGTGCTCTGGGTTTGGTCGAAGACTCGGTTCTGTGCCATCGCGAGGATGCGTCCGGTGTTCACCTGAACCGAAACTGTTGCCGAACCGATTTGGCTCGGGTCTTCGACTGGCACCCAGGTCTTGGTTGCTTTGTCTGCGGCTTCCTGCAGTGAGATGTCGAGGGTGGTGTAGATGTTTAGGCCACCGCGCTTCAGCAGCATCTCTCGGTCTTCGCGAGTTGGGCCGAACTCAGAGCTGTTTCGCACGGTCCAAACCGTGTAGTCGCAGAAGAACGCCGTGACCTGGTTGGCCTCGCAGCCCGAAAGGGTCTGCTGGATGTTGGTCTCGATCGGGCTGGCCTTCGCGGCCTCGGCCTCGGCCTTAGTGATGTAGCCCTCATCGCGCATGTTGTCGATTACGTAGTCGCGACGGCTCTTCGCGCGGTCAAGGTTCTCGGGGTCGTCTGGTCGGTAGTCGTTTGGCGACTTCAGCATGCCCGCGAGCAACGCAGCCTGAGGCACGTTCAAATCCTTAGCCGAAACACCGAAATAGAAGTTTGAAGCGGCTTCGATTCCGTTCAGGCGGTGCCCAAAGAAGCTCAGGTTCAGATAGCCGGCCAGGATCTCCTGCTTGGTCGAAACGCCCTCGACAGCGATAGCCAAGCGCATTTCGCGAATCTTGCGGTCAATCGAGACGGCCGTCGCCTCTGCAATCGCATCCTCGTCATCGGTCAATTGCGCTGCTGCAATGAGCGAGTTCTTGACGTACTGCATCGTGATGGTGGATGCGCCTGGGCCGCCACCGCCCATCGCGGCGTTGGTCAGGGTTGCGCGAATCAGCGAGATGATGTCGACGCCGCCGTGCTCAAAGAAGCGTGGGTCTTCGGTGGCAACAACCGCGTTGCGAATGTTTGGCGACATGTCGTTGTAGCCAATCGAGATGCGGTTCTCGTGGTAGAAACGGGCGATTTCGACCGGCTGACCGTTCTTGGTGCCGAAGAGCGTTGAAGCCTGGGATGCGTTTACCGGCTTGATGTAGTCGGGGAGTCCCTCAAAGACCGTCGCGCTGGTGGTGACGGCTATGCCACCGACGATGGCCAGCGGTGCGATTAGCGCAAGAGCGAGCACGCCAGCAATCGAGCTCAAGCCGAAAAGCTTGAGCAGCAACTGGCCAAGGCTCGACGGTTTGCCATTCGAACGGGACATAAAATCAAGGTTACCGAACATTCCTGAGAGGACCCAGAAAATGACCAAGTGGGAGTACATTACGACCCCGTTGCTGCTGCACAAAGAGACCCAGATCCTGAACAACTGGGGTGCCGACGGCTGGGAACTCGTCTCGATCACCACTGGCCCTCAGGGTGGCCTAATCGCTTTCATGAAGCGTCCGGTGGCCTAATGTCACGCATCGAACAGCGCCTTATCGAGCTGGGTTCACCGCTGCCCGAGGTCGCCAAGCCGGTTGCGGCTTATGCTCCGTTCGCGGTTTCGGGCAATCTTGTCTTCACTGCCGGACAGCTGCCGTTCGTAAATGGCTCGCTGCCAGTGACCGGAAAAGTGGGCGAGGGAGACGGTCTGGTTGACCCGGCCACCGCCAAGACCTTGGCTCGTCAGGCAGCGCTGAACGCGCTCGCCGCAATCAAGCTAGCGATCGGCGACCTGGACCGAGTAACCAAAGTGGTCAAGGTTGTCGGCTTTGTGGCTTCGGTGCCCGAGTTCAGCGGTCAGCCTGGCGTAATCAATGGCTCGAGCGAGTTTTTGGTTGAGGTCTTCGGTGATGCTGGCATCCACGCTCGCTCGGCAGTCGGCGTTTCGGTTTTGCCTCTCGACTCGGCCGTTGAGGTCGAACTGATTGTCGAGTTCAAGTAGCAGCTGCGACTTCGCAAAAAACCCACTCGGTGAGAGAACTCCGAGTGGGCCTGCCTAGTCGGGTGCGACTAGAAATCGCCTAGTCTTGGGCGCCCGCCGCAACCTTGCCGCTGATGATGTCCATCACCGAGGTGTCTGCGAGGGTGGTCACGTCGCCGATCGGGCGGTCTTCAGCCACATCGCGCAGTAGACGACGCATGATTTTGCCCGATCGAGTCTTTGGCAGCTCCGATACCACCATGATGGTGCGCGGCTTCGCGATTGGGCCAATCTCCTTGGCAACGTGGTCACGCAGAATCTTGCTGACCTCGGTGTCTGCACCGGCGGCCTCGACCTGACTCTGACGCAGGATCACGAAGGCCACAACGGCCTGACCCGTGGTCTCATCCTTCGCACCAACTACGGCAGCCTCGGCCACGTAAGGGTGCGAAACCAGAGCGGATTCAATCTCGGCGGTCGAAAGACGGTGACCGGATACGTTCATGACGTCATCCACTCGTCCTAGCAGCCAGAGGTCGCCCTCTTCGTCCCACTTGGCGCCGTCGCCAGCGAAGTACATGCCCTCGAAACGCGACCAGTAGGTCTCTTTGAAGCGGTCTGGGTCGCCCCAGATGCCGCGCAGCATCGACGGCCAAGGCTCGGTTAGCACCAGCAAGCCAGCGTGGCCGCGACCGAGCTCTTTGCCCTCGTCGTCGAGAATCTTGGCACTCACACCAGGCAGTGGAATCTGTGCCGAACCAGGCTTCAAGGTGGTTACACCGGGCAGTGGCGAAACCATGATCGCGCCGGTTTCGGTCTGCCACCAGGTGTCAACGATCGGAGCCTTGCCGCCACCGATCACCTTGCGGTACCACATCCACGCTTCTGGGTTGATTGGCTCGCCAACCGAACCGAGCACGCGAATTGTGCCGAGGTTGTACTGCCCAGGAATACCCGAACCCAGTTTCATGAACGAACGAATTGCGGTTGGGGCGGTGTACAGAATGGTGACGCCGTACTTCTGAACGATGCTCCACCAGCGACCCCAGTCAGGCGAGTCTGGCGTGCCCTCGTAGATCACCTGGCTGGCACCATTAGCGAGCGGGCCGTATGCGACATACGAGTGACCGGTGATCCAACCCACGTCGGCGGTGCACCAATAGATGTCGGTCTCGGGGTGCAGGTCAAAGACATTCCGGTGGGTGTAGCTGGCCTGGGTTAGGTAACCGCCAGTGGTGTGCAGGATGCCCTTTGGCTTGCCGGTGGTTCCTGAGGTGTAGAGGATGAACAGCGGGTGCTCAGCGTTGAAGGCCTTGGCCTCGTGCTCGTCGCTGGCCTCGGCTAGAGCAAGGTTCCAGTCAACGTCGCGACCCTCGTGCCAGGCCACATCCTGATTGGTGCGACGAACCACGAGAACGTTTTCGACCGACGGGCACTTGCCGCCAGCCAGGGCCTCGTCTACCGCCGGCTTTAGCGCGCTGGCCTTGCCCTTGCGGTAGCCACCGTCTGCGGTGATCACCAGTTTGGCTTGAGCATCGTCGATGCGGCTCGACAGTGAATCGGCCGAGAAGCCACCGAACACGACCGAGTGAACGGCACCGATGCGGGCTACGGCCTGCATCGCTATTACGGCCTCAGGAATCATCGGCAGGTAGATTGCGACGCGGTCGCCAGCCTTGATGCCCATCTGGGTCAGCACGTTTGCGGCCTTCTTGACCTCGCGAGTAAGCTCGGCGTAGGTGATTTCCTTGGTGTCGCCAGGCTCGCCCTCGAAGTAGATTGCGACGCGGTCGCCATTGCCGGCCTCGACGTGACGGTCAAGGCAGTTGTAAGAGATGTTGAGTTCGCCGTCGTAGAACCACTTGGCGAATGGGGCGTTGCTCCAGTCGAGCACCTGCGTGAACGGCTTGTGCCAGTGCAAGTTCTTGGCCTGCTTGGCCCAGAAGGCAAGTCGGTCGGCCTTGGCTTCGGCATAGAGCGACGCATCCGCGATCGCGTTTTTGGTGAAATCAGGGTGTGGCGCGAAGTGTCTTTCCTCGTGCAGCAGGTTGTCGATCTCGTGATCCGCAGACATCGTTGTCCTCCATAGGGCTCTGAACCTTTCGCAATACTGCCATAAAAAACAGAAAGATTTTCTGTATTGATTTGCGGGTGTTTTGCCCTAGAAAACAGGTGTTCCTGATAAATCGGTGAGAATTCTTAGATTTTTCGCTTTTTTGTTATGTTCGGGAATCAAATTCGTTATGAATCGTTTATCATTTATGTGTCGGCTTGACCGACCTGCGATGTTGATTCCCCCCAATCGACATCGCCCGGCCCCAGAGTCTCCCCCCAGACCTGGGGCCCCCTAATTTAACGGGATGCCCTTGAAATCAGCCGGATGCACTTAGCGTCCTCAGTCCCGTAGTTCGGTTTGGGCTGATCACCCATTGGGCCATGCCTTCGTTTCGCCACTCGGCTGGCGGTTCTTCACAGATTTCTCACTTTCGGCCAATCCGCATCCGTCAACTCTGACGATTGCTGAGTGAACCTTTCCGATCTCGACCAGCGGCTCTTCGAGTTGATCTCAGAGCCGGGGGTTACCGACGTGCTGCTCGACGGCGCCCGAGACTGTTGGGTCGATAGGGGTAGAGGCCTCGAACCCAGAGCAAACCCATTCGACAGTGAGCCGAACGCGGCGGCATCTGCGCTCGAACTCGCTGGTCGGGGCGGTGTGAGACTCGACTTGGCCAAGCCCTTCGCTGATGTGGTTGCTGCCGACGAGGGCTCGGGCGTCGCGGTGCGCATCCACCTGGTTCTGGCGTCTGAGGTCTGTGAACGCACGCAGATCTGTATTCGAGTTCTAGCCGAAAGACCCGTGGCTCTCGAGCAATTGGTCGTTGCGGCAATGCTGAACGTCGAACAGCTGGCGATGATTCGAAGCATGATTAGCAAACGGCAGAACTTTCTGGTTTCCGGGGCGACTGGGTCCGGCAAGACCACACTGCTAAGGGCGATTGCGAGCGAGTTCGTTGCTGACCGCGTCGTCACAATTGAAGACATTCCCGAACTGAGGTTGCCTGGCAACACCGTCCAACTCCTGACTCGAGAATCTAATCAAGAGGGCAAGGGCGCAATCACCGCCGATGAACTCTTGATTCAAGCACTCAGGATGCGCCCAGATCGCATCCTGCTCGGTGAGGTTCGCGGCCCCGAGCTTCTTACTCTGCTGCGGGTAATCAACACCGGTCACGGAGGCGTCGGTGCCACTGTTCACGCAAACTCCGCGGATTCGGTTCTGGTGAGGTTACGCGGCATGGCGCAACTTGCCGGTTTGGCAGGATCCGAGCTCGACAGTTCGGCGACTGAGCTGATTGATTGGGTTATTCACTGCGAGCGGCTTGGTGGCAGGCGTCGAGTCGTTTCGATTACAAGGTTTGCAGCCAGTGCGGGCCAAGGCCTTGCAGAGGTTTCGGCGGTCACCGACAGACCCGAGGCCGAATCTTTTCTCACCGCCGGACGTGGCCGAAGGCGCCTCGAGGTGATCTGATGGAACGCGAACTTCTTGAAGCCGCCGCTCTGATGCGGGCTGGCGCTAAACCAGGTGCGGTGCGTGCTGGTCTCAGTTCCAAACTTGGTGGGGCAGAGGCTGCAGACTTCTGGGAGCTTTGGGAATTTGCCGAGTTGGTCGGGGCGCCGCTGGCCGAAACGCTTGAACAACAGGCCGACATCGAGCGTGCGCAGCGAATCGCGAACTCCAGGCTGGCTGCTCTGTTTGTCGCGCCCAAGGCCACTTTCCAATTGGTGGCCGCGCTGCCATTCGTTGCGCTCATGTCGGCTCAGCTCGGCGGCCTCAACCCGATGGGAGCCTTCGCTCAATCCTGGATTCCTTGGCTGTCCATTGCCGTCGGAGCGATGTTGCTTGTCACCGCACAATTGCTAACCAGCGGGTTACTAAAGAGGTCTAAACCCAGGCCGCTTGCAGTAAATCAATGCCTTCGCCTTTTTCTGATAGCCGCGGCCGCTGGCCACAGTTCTGCACGTTGCCATGAGTTAGTTCAACGGCAAATCGGGGCGGATGCGGCTCGACTCGAACAGCTGTCCAGTTTGCGCAGCCTCTTGGAGCGAATCGATGAATTCGGAGCGGCACCGAATGCTCTGGCAAAGAGTGAGATCTCGCTTGACCTCGAACGGCTCGAGCACGAGCAAAGCATGCGGGTTGAGCGCGCCTCAGTTCGCTTGATTGCGCCGGCAGCTCTGCTCTCAATGCCATCCTTCGCTCTAATCGCCCTGGTACCAACCGCGCTCGGCTTAGCAACAACAATGAACCGCTAAAGAAAGGCAATCAATGAACGGATACGAAAAAACGAGGCTAGGCACTGTGCCCACGAAGTTAGAGCTGGGGGGTGAAAGGTTTGGCCACGCAATTAGAGATGAACGTGGCGCAGCCACTGCGGAATATGCAATCGCGACCATGGCTGCCGTTGGTTTTGCCGGGTTGCTCGTCGTGATCATGAGAAGCGATGAAATCAAGACCATTCTGTTTGACCTGGTTAAATCCGCTCTAACTTTCACCAATCCGAATGATGCTGCCCCGGCGAACTAGGTTGCGCTCTGGCCAAGATCGAGGTTCTGTCACCGCAGAGTTTGCGCTAGTGCTTCCGAGCCTGGCGATGCTGCTGGCTTTCGTGGTCTCAATTGGTGGAATGCAGCTGCTAAATCTGCGCTTGCTGGCGGCCTCGAGCTGGGCAGCCCGAGAGTCGGCCATGAACGAGCATCTATTCGAGCTCGAGCAGTTATCGACCAACTTAGAGAAGAAGGCCGAGAAGATTTTGGGCGGCAACGCAATCACCCTCAAACTTCTGCCAGATGGTGATTTCATCTGCGTGAAGGCATCAACAGAGGTTGACTTGCTTTGGAATGAATCGGGCAGGCTGCTGCTCGAGCAGCAATCCTGTTCGAGACGGCAGGCAAACCCGTGACGCGAGTTTTGCGAGATCGCATCCATGACCCAAAGGAACTTTTGGTCGAGTCGAGTGGTTCGGGAACGATGCTCGGCTTCTCAATGCTGATTACTGGTTTCGCAATTGCAATGTCGATTTTGCTGGCGGGAAACCTGATTCTGGCAAACCAGAGGCTGCAGGCGATGGCCGACGAAATAGCTTTGTCTGCCGAGGATGCGTTGCGCGGGTTTTCCTTCGGCTATCCCTGTGAAGTAGCTCAAGCCATGTCCGACCGATTTGGCATACTGCTTGACACGTGCCGTATTCTCAACAGCGAGACGTGGATTGTTGTGAAGCAATCGACGATGGGTATATTGCTAAGCGCTAAAGCTCACGCAACAACCTAAACCGCAATGTGGCGACCGCCACAGGCATCTATATAAAGGAGCGCAATTGGCCCAGAGTCGCAAACTGGTTATCGTCGAGTCGCCTGCCAAGGCTAAGACGATCTCCAAGTACCTCGGCTCCGAGTACGAGGTTCTTGCCTCCGTCGGACACATTCGCGACCTTTGCGAACCCAAAGAGGTTCCCGCCGAGCTCAAGAAAGATGCCTACGTCAAGCAGTTCGCGATTGACGTCAACAACAACTTCGAACCGATTTACACGATCCAGCCCGGAAAATCCAAGACTGTTTCCGACCTGAAGGCCGCGCTCAAGTCTGCCGATGAGCTCTATCTCGCAACAGATGAAGACCGCGAAGGGGAGGCCATCGCTTGGCACCTACTTCAGTTGTTGAAGCCGAAGGTACCGGTCAAGCGAATGGTGTTCCACGAGATCACCAAAGAAGCGATTCAGGATGCCCTTGCGCACACCCGCGAAGTCGACACCGACCTGGTTGCGGCTCAAGAAACTCGCCGCGTTGTTGACCGCCTCTACGGATACTCGATCAGCCCGGTGCTCTGGCGCAAGATTCTCCCAAGCCTCAGTGCTGGTCGCGTTCAGTCGCCCGCAACTCGACTGGTCGTCGAACGCGAACGCGAGCGCATGGCCTTTGTCTCTGCGCAATACAGCGACCTCAAGGCGATTTTCAGCCCGCTTGGCGCAACCGCATCCCCATTTGAGGCCAAGTTGCAGAGCATCGACGGGCAGCGCATCGCAACCGGTGACAGCTTCGACGACAACGGCAAGCTCACCGCGAAGGTTCTGTTGCTCGACGCGGCAGCGGCTGAAGCGTTAGCCAAAGCCGTTGCAAACCCGCAGGTGCAGATCCGCGTGACCTCGGTCGAATCCAAGCCGAGCACCCGTCGCCCAGCAGCGCCATTCACGACCTCGACTCTGCAACAAGAGGCATCGCGCAAGCTGCGAATGTCAGCCAAGCAGACTATGGACACCGCTCAGTCGCTCTACCAAGACGGTTACATCACCTACATGCGAACCGACTCGCCGACCCTCTCGACCCAGGCCATCAAGGCCGCTTCGAAGCAGGCAGCCGAGATGTTCGGCGCCGAAATGGTTTCGCCGACCCCTCGCCTCTACCAAGGCAAGAACAAGAACGCCCAAGAAGCGCACGAGGCTATCCGCCCGGCCGGTGAGGTATTCAAGAAGCCGAGCGAGCTGGCTTCGGTTCTGCACGGCCGCGCCTTCGAGCTCTATGACCTGATCTGGAAGCGCACCGTCGCATCCCAAATGCAAGATGCCAAGGTTTCGACCACGACCGCGAAGATCGAGGTCTCAGGGCTATCGACCGGACAAGTTGCTGAGTTCACAGCCTCCGGCACCGTGATCACCTTCAAGGGATTCATCGCCGCCTACGAAGAGGGCCACGACGAAACCCGCAACGAAGAGGATGACGACCAGCAAGAGCGCAAGCTTCCGCAGCTCGAGGTTGGCCAGCAGCTCTCGCTCGTCGACGTAGAAGCCAAGCCACACCAGACTTCACCGCCACCGCGCTACACCGAGGCCTCTCTCGTGAAGGCCCTCGAAGAAGACGGCATCGGGCGTCCGTCGACTTATGCGGCAATCCTCTCAACCATCGTTGCCAAGGGATACGTTTCGAAACGCGGGCAGGCCCTCGTGCCAGAGTGGATTGCATTCACCGTGACCCGGTTCCTCGAAGAGAACTTCGGCAAGCTGGTGGATTACGACTTCACGGCATCCATGGAAGAGGACCTCGACCGAATTGCCGCCGGCGAACTCGACAGCGCCACTTGGTTGCGTAACTTCTTCTTCGGTGACGGCAAGTCGGCAGAGGGCCTCGAGAATCAGGTTGCATCGCTTGGCGACGTGGATGCTCGCGCGGTGAACTCGATCCGCATCAGCGACACTGTGACCTTGCGCACCGGAAAGTACGGCCCATACCTTGAGGTTGCAGGGCAAGCCGGGGCTGAGGGCTTCGATGAAAACGGTCGCCGCATCGTCAATCTGCCAGAGGGCCTCGCTCCAGACGAACTCACCGTCGAAAAGGCCCAAGAGCTTATTGAGGCACCCGTAGCAACCGACCGAGTGATTGGCGTTGATCCAGAGACCGGCCTCGATATCGTCTTCAAGGATGGCCGCTACGGCCCATACGTCTTCCTTGACGACCCGAAGGCTGCAAAGCCAAAGACGGCATCCCTGTTCAAGAGCATGAACCCTGCGACCCTAACCCTCGATGAAGCGCTGCAGGTGCTCTCGTTGCCGAGGCTGGTCGGACACGACGAGGCCACCGGTGAGCCAATCATGGCCCAGAACGGAAAGTTCGGCCCGTATCTAACTCGCGGCAAAGAGACTCGTTCGCTGGCCAGTGAAGACGACATCCTGTCAATCGACCTCAAGGGTGCTCTCGAGCTCTTTGCTCAGCCGAAGTATGGAGCGAGGCGCACCGCGGCGACCCCGCTTCGCGAATTCGGTGAGGATCCAGCAAGCGGCCTGCAGGTTGTTGCTAAGACCGGTCAGTTCGGACTCTACGTCACCGACGGTGTGATCAACGCCACAGTGCCGAAGGATGACCCACTCGATGACATGAGTCCAGACCGTGCATTCGAGCTGCTCGCAATCCGACGAGAGAAGCTCGGCCTCGAGCCAGGTCAGGCCGCACCGAAGGCGAGCCGCAAGGGCGCAAAGAGCGCAACCCGCGTGGTCAAGCGCGGCGCCACCAGGAAGTCAAAGTAGTCGATGAGCGGCGGGCTGTTCATCTCGGTTGAGGGAATCGACGGAGTAGGCAAGTCGACTCAGATCGAGCTGCTCGAAGAGTTTCTTGTTGCCCAGGGCCGCAAAGTCATGCGCACGCTCGAACCCGGCGGCACCGACCTCGGGCAAGAAATCAGGCACCTGCTGTTGCACCGAAAGGGCGATGTTGCACCTCGCTCCGAAGCGCTGCTCTACGCGGCCGACCGCGCCCACCACGTGGCTACCAAGATTCGCCCTGCCCTCGAGCGCGGCGAAGTTGTGCTGACCGACCGCTATCTAGACTCCTCGGTTGCCTACCAGGGAGTCGGGCGTGCGTTAGACGCGGCCGAGGTTCGCGCGATTTCAATGTTTGCTGTCGAAAACCTGCTGCCAGCCCTCACGATTTTGCTCGATCTGCCCGCAGCGGTTGCCCGCGCTCGCCGAAGCAAAACCGGCCAGGAGCCCGACCGCCTCGAGCGCGAAAAAGTCGAGTTCTTCGAAGCCGTGCGACAGGCTTATCTCGAGATGGCCGCACGCGAGCCAGAGCGCTGGCTGGTTATCGATGCATCGGCAAGCATTGAGGTCATGCAGGAGCAGATCCGCGATCGAGTCAAGCTGCTTTTGGCGGGCTAAATGAACGCGACCGCGACTACCGGAGTTTGGAGCGAACTGCTCGGGCAGGATGAGGCTGTCGCGCAACTGCAGCTCGCCGTGAAGCACCGCGACGAGGGTGTGCACCACGCCTGGCTGCTCACCGGTCCACCCGGATCAGGTCGTTCGAACCTTGCTCACGCCTTTGCCGCGGCGCTGCTTTGCCCCGAAGGCGGCTGCGGAACCTGTAATTCGTGCCACTTGGCCGAGGTCGGAACGCATCCCGACATCTCGGTTCTGGCAACCGACAAAGTCACCATCACCATCGACGAGGTGCGCAAGATGGTTGCCGACAGCCAGTTCGGCGGGTCGCTTGGGCGATTCAGAATCATGATCATCGAGGATGCCGACCGCATGGCCGAGCGCTCCTCGAACGTGCTGCTCAAGGCGCTCGAAGAGCCACCGAGCGGAACCATTTGGTTGCTCTGTGCGCCGAGCGAGGCCGACATGCTTCCGACAATCCGTTCGCGCGTCAGGCGAGTGGGCCTGAAGGTTCCATCAATCGAGCAAGTTGCTCAACTCTTGGTGCAGCGTGATGGTGTGGATCAAAAGCTGGCCCTCGAAGTCGCTGCTGCCGCCCAATCGCACATTGGTATGGCGCGCAGGTTGGCAACCAGCCACGAAGCGCGAAGCCGTCGGCGCGAGAGCCTGCTAGCCGCGCTCAATATCACTTCGGTGCCCGCGGCAGTCAACACAGCCGAGCAATGGCTCGAGGTTGCCCGCAAAGATGCCGAACTGCTGACCGCCCAGCGTGACGAGCAAGAGCGGTCGGCGCTACTTCGCAGCATGGGTCTGGCCGACGGAGACACAGTTCCACTAGCTCTGCGCAGCGAGGTCAAGAACCTCGAAGAGGCGCAGAAACGACGTGCCACCAGGTCGCTGCGCGACGGACTCGACCGCATCCTGGTCGACCTTTTGGCGCTGTATCGAGACGTCTTGACGCTCCAGCTTGCGGCAAACACTGCTCTGGTGAACGAAGATTTGCGCAACCAAATTCAGTCGGTTGCCTCGCGCTCGACCGCAACCGAAACCCTCGGCAAACTCGACGCCATTGCTCAGACTCGCGCCCGCATCGATGCCAACGTTCGTGATGTAGTTGCCCTCGAGGCGCTCGCCGTCAAACTCAGGACCAAGCCGTGAAACTGAACTCAGCGCTAGCCAAAATCCGCGAAAAAGCAGCCGCCCTGACCAGGTTGGCGGTGGTTGGTTTGCTGACTGTGTCACTCACGGGATGCCTAGATGCCGGGCTGATTGGTCTGCGAGCCCCGGTTGACGAGGCCGTGGCAACACCTAGCTCGGCACTGCCGGTAATCGACCCGAAGCTTTCGAAAGATCTGAGAAAGTTCTACACGCAAAAGGTCAGTTGGAAATCCTGTGGGGTCAGCCCAAAGACCCAGTGCGGCAAAATCACCGTGCCGCTGAACTGGGCGAAGCCGGCCGCTGGCAGCATCCAGCTTGCGGTTATCTATCGCAAGGCTGAATCGAAGAAGCCGCTGGGTTCGATCGTGTTCAACCCGGGTGGCCCTGGCTCTTCGGCATACGAGTGGCTGGTCGGTAACCCAGATTCGGTCGGTACCCAGACTTTGCGCGCGCAGTACAACATCGTCGCCGTTGATCCACGCGGTGTGGGAATGAGCGAGCCAAAGGTGCGCTGCCTCTCGCCAAAAGAGACTGATGCGTTCCTGTATGCCGATCAAACCGAACCGCTGGGTTCTGCGGCTGACCTGGCCGCATCCCGCGCTGCTGCCCGCAAATTCATCGAGGGATGCGTAAAGAACACGGGCCCGGGCCTGCAGTTCATCGACACAGTTTCGGCTGCCAGGGATCTCGACGTGGTTCGTGCGGTTTTCGCTGACCAGCGCTTGAACTACCTTGGCTACTCGTACGGCACCTTCCTCGGCACGATTTACGCATCCCTGTTTCCGAAGCGAGTGGGTCGTCTCGTTCTTGATGGAGCAATCGACCCAAGGCTCTCTGACTACGATCAATCGCTCGCCCAGTTGAAGGGATTCGATTCGGCGCTCAAGGCATACTTGGCCGACTGCCTCGAGGCTAGCGATTGTCCATTCAAGTCTTCGGGCACGGTGGCCAAGGCCGAGCAGCGCATTGCCGACTGGTTCCGGTCGCTCGAAGACAGGCCGTTGACCACTGATTCTGGGCGCGCCCTAACGGTTTGGGCAGCCCAGACTGGCTTGATCATGGCGCTCTATTCGCAGGATTACTGGCCCTACGCGAGCGATGCATTTAGGGATGCCTTCAAGGGCGATGGCAGCGGCTTCATTCGCCTGGCCGATCTCTACAACGATCGCAACCCAGACGGAAGCTACGCGTCCAACATCATGGAAGCGAATATCTCGATCAACTGCCTAGATTCGAGAAGCCCATGGGTCGAGTCAGAGGTCTCAGCGCAGAACCAGCGTGTTGTCGCGGCCAGCAAGGTGTTCGGCAGGTACTGGCAGAACGGTGCTCTGCTGTGCTCGCTGTGGCCTTACCCGGTGGTCAAGATGCCGAGCAATTTGACTGCTCCCGGCTCGCTTCCAATCCTGGTGATTGGTACGACAAATGATCCAGCGACACCATATGCGCAGGCGCAGGCGCTGGCCAAGCTGCTGAAATCAGGAGTTTTGGTGACCTACAACGGCGAAGGGCACACCGCTTACACGCGGTCAAACTCTTGCGTCGACAACGCCGTAGACAGGTATTTCCTGTTCGGACGCGTTCCTAAGGCTGACCCTCAGTGCTGAGCACATTCGCGCTGGCGAGTCTCGCTTAGTCACAGTCAAATAACGAATTATTTTCTAAAACATTTTTCTCTATTTTGGGTCCGAACGTTTCGCTAGTGTGACCGATGGAGCGTGCCCTGGCACGCGTCTGCCGCCCGACAAAATGCCGAGCGGCAACCTGAATGAACATTGGAGTTCAATGGGATCGACAGAACAAAACAGCGTTTGGGAGGAAACCCAAAAGAGCGCTGAGTTCCAGGCCCTGCGACGCAAATTCCGTAACTTCGCTTTTCCGCTTACGGCTGCGTTCCTCGTCTGGTACTTCGGATACATCCTGCTCACCGCCTTTGCGCGCGAGTGGGTATCTCAAGAAGTTGCACCAAACATCAACATCGCTATCGTTTTAGGCGTTTTGCAGTTTGTTTCCACTTTCGTTATCGCATGGCTTTACGAGCGTCACTCCAGCAAAAACTTGGATGCCGCCTCAGACTCATTGCGCGACAAGGTGAATGAAAAGATTGGACACCAGGGCTAATGAACTCGACTCAACTTTCGACGGTTCTCTTTGCCGTTTTCGTTGTTTTTACCCTCTTCCTGGTTTTCCGCGCTAGCCGCGCAAACAAGAAGAACACCTCGGATTTCTATGACGGTGGAGCTAACTTCTCGGGTTTCCAGAATGGTCTAGCAATCGCCGGTGACTACATGTCGGCTGCCTCGTTCCTCGGAATTGCGGGCATGATTGCGCTTGCCGGTTACGATGGATTCCTTTACTCGATCGGCTTCTTGGTGGCGTGGCTTGTCGCGCTGTTGCTCGTGGCTGAGCCGCTTCGCAACTCGGGACGCTTCACCATGGGAGATGTTGTCGCATTCCGCATGCGTCAACGCCCAGTGCGCAGTGCTGCCTCGGCTTCAACCGTTGTTGTCTCGATCTTCTATCTGCTTGCTCAAATGGTGGGTGCGGGTAGCCTGGTGGCACTTCTGTTGGGCATCGATTCCAAGGACACTGGCGCCAAGAACATCATCATCGGTGTTGTGGGCATCCTGATGATTGTCTACGTGACCGTCGGTGGCATGAAGGGCACAACGTATGTACAGATCGTGAAGGCTTTCTTGCTGATGATCGGTGCGCTCGTTCTCACCATTCTTGTAATGGCCCAATTTGGTTTCAATATCTCTGACTTGCTGGGTGCAGCTAAGGCTGCCAGTGAGAACCCGAACTTCTTGAGTCCGGGTGGAAAATACGGTGTTGAGGTTGATGGAGATCCATTCAAGACCCTGATGAACAAGCTTGACCTGATCTCACTAGGACTCGCTCTGGTTCTAGGAACAGCAGGTCTGCCACACATCCTGATTCGCTTCTACACAGTGCCAACCGCAAAGGCGGCACGCAAGTCGGTTAACTGGGCAATTGGAAACATTGGTGCCTTCTATCTGATGACCATCGCTCTTGGTTTCGGTGCAGCAGCTCTCGTTGGTTCAGCAACCATCAAAGAGGCTGATAAGGGTGGAAACCTAGCGGCGCCACTGCTTGCTAAAGAACTTGGTGTTCGCATCGCCGGTGAATCCGGTGGCGCAACCATGCTGGCAATCATTGGTGCAATCGCATTCGCGACCATCCTTGCGGTTGTGGCCGGCCTCACCTTGGCATCATCGTCATCGTTCGCGCATGACTTTTACGCCAACGTGATTAAGAAGGGAAACGTCGACCCGAAGAGCGAAGTTCGAGTAGCGCGAATTGCAGCAATCTTGATTGGTGCCGTGTCTATTGCCCTTGCAATCTTTGCCCAAGGCCTGAACGTCGCGTTCTTGGTTGCAATTGCCTTTGCTATCGCTGCCTCGGCGAACCTTCCAGCTGTGCTTTACTCGCTGTTCTGGAAGCGCTTCAACACTCGCGGCGCAGTCTGGGCAATCTACGGCGGCCTGGGCATGGCTTTGGTGCTGCTTGTGTTCTCGGGCAACGTATCTGGTGCCGAGACAAGCCTGATCAAGTGCCTACCTGATGCTGCCGAGTGTGTGAAGTTCAACTACTTCCCGCTGAATAACCCTGGAATCGTGTCGATTCCATTCGGTTTCTTCATGGGATGGCTCGGAACCGTGACTTCGAACGAGAAGAACACTGCGAAGTATGCAGAGCTCGAAGTTCGTTCGCTGACCGGTGCTGCAATCGGCAAGGCCGTTCAGCACTAAACCCGACGCACCAAAAGGAAAACCCCGCTCGAAAGGGCGGGGTTTTCTGCTTCTGGGCGGTTGCCCCTCTAGTGGAGCTCGAGAAGCAAGAGTACGAAGATTGCGCTAAAGATCGCTGGAGTCACAAACTTGACCACGGCCAGCCACTTGGCAGCTGACATAATGCTCGCAACGGTCTTGGTCTCGCGTGCATCGGAGTTTGCTAGGTCTGCCGCGGCGGCCTGTGCCTGCACTGAGGCCCAGAACTGCGCCAAAGCACCCAGGATGCCGCTTGCCAGCAGGATCAGAATTACCGCAAGGCGAAGACCCATGGGTTGGCTGTCGAGTTCGGCAACGAGCCCAGCAGTCGTAATCAGCAGAAAGGTCGGCGCCAGTTGGCTGACCACGATGGTTTGCCAAGCTTTATTCCACTGCAGGAATAGTTCGCTCGTGTTCATGTTTCTTCCTTTCGAATCATGAAGACAAACAACCGTGCTCAAGAGTTTCTTTCGAAGCGTTTCCGCAAACTCTTATCCGGTGACCCCAACGGAATCCCGCCCTGGCTGCCCGTCGTAGCTGCCGGAGATCAGCCCGGCCTCTTCCTGCCGACCGAAGCACCTTGGGTGGTTCACGGCGACTTCTCGACTCTGGTCGGTGGCATTCGAGCCCTGATTTTGCAGGCGCTGCATCCCGCCACGCTGGCCGGCGTGGCTCAGCACTCTCGCTACAAATCCGACCCGTTAGGCAGGCTCTCGGGCACCATTCGCTGGCTCACGGTGACCACTTTCGGTTCGGTGGATGCGATCGGGCAAGAGGCCTCGCGAGTCAATCGCCTGCACGAGAAGATTCGTGGCGAGGTGGGGGATGCGCAGGGCAAGCCCGTGGCCTACTCGGCTCGCGAACCACGCCTGCTGCTGTGGGTGCACCTTGCCTTTACCGAGGCTTTTCTGTCTTCGCAACTCGAGGTTTCCAACCGACCAATCCCAGGCGGGGCAGATGCCTATGTCGACCTGTGGCGCAAGTCGGCTGTGCCGCTGGGGCTAGAACTTGAGGCCCTACCCAAGACCAGATCCGAGCTGTCGGATGCGCTGCGCGAATTCGCCGAGCGCGGCGAGCTGAGGTTCGATGACGCTACCGCAGAGGTCATGCGGTTCATCGAGCGGCCACCGCTGCCGAAGCCCGCGGCTCTGGTTTACCGAGTGCTGTTTCGCGCCGCAATCGCATCCTTGCCCGATTGGGCGGTCGAGCTGACCGGTTATCGGGTGCGAAACCCGAGGCGCGTGCTTTGGGTCACGAAGTGGCTGCTTATCGCCATGCGCAAATCGATCGGCCCCGAAAGCCCCATTGAGGATGCCGCAATCGCGCGGCTCAAGCGCGCAGGAGTTATCTAGTCGGCTCGGCCAGCGAAAACGCCAGTTCGACATAGGTCATTTCGGCCCAACTGAACCAATCTCGAGTGAACCGCTCGGGGTCAGTGACATCGAATGACTCGTGAATAAATCCGTTGCTAGATCTCGTTCGCTCAATGAGTCGAAGCGCCGCAAGCTGATCGGCGGGCTGCTCTGCTGTGATGCCCTGCATCGCGATTGCCAGCGGCCAAATCATGTTCTCGCCTGTGTGCGGGCTGCCCACTCCAGAACCGTGCGGACCACTGAAGAACCAGGGGTTTGCATTGCTCAGGCAGAATTCGCGGGTTTGACGGTAGAGCAGGTTTCGCTGGCCGCCCAGAAACGGCAGCGACAGCAGGCTCGGGTAGTTGGCGTCATCTTGCAACTTGAATCCGCCGAGTCCGTCAACTTCGTAGGCGAGTACCGCTTTTGCGTCATTGCCGATCACCGCAACGCTCTCGATTGCCGTTGACAGCTGAACTGCTAGTTTCCTGGCGGATGCCGCCAACTCGACAAACTCTGATTCGGCAAACTTGGCCAATCGGCGCAACTGAATCTCGGCGTGAATGTTCGACGGCACGTGAAATGGCAGCTCGCACGCGTCATCGCTCGGCCTAAATGCGCTCCAGATCAACCCGCAGTTGCGATAGGGAGCACCGTAACCATCGTGCGAGAGATAGTCGTGCGGGGGATTACCGGGTCGGCTAAAGCGATAGGACTTCGGGTTGTGTTCGGTTTCGGCCCAGAGCAGTTCGACCAGACGTTTCGATAGTGCCCACCAGTCAGCGGTCAGGTGCGAGTGGTCGCCAGTGACCTCGGCTAGATCGAGCGAGAGCTGAAGGAACGAGGTAATCGAGTCGAGTTCAAACTTGCGCTCGAAGACCCACGGCGACTGGTCGGCGAAGTCCTTGTGCCAACAGTTCCCGTTCGGCTCAAGGTTGTAGGCGTTGGCGTAAGGGTCGATGCTCAGAAACTTTGCTTGCGCGGAGATCACACCGCGCACGAAATCGCGAATTTCGAGGTCGTGTACGAACCGCAGCAGGGGCCTAACCTGCCACACCGAGTCGCGAATCCACATCGCCGGAATATCTCCGGTGAGAATAAACACCTCACCGTTGGGCTGGCGGACAGCTGCGTCAAACCAGAGGCGCTCAAGCGCATCCCGCACCAATTTCTGAGTTGTGATGCCGAGATGAGCCACGCCATCAATTGCATCGATCAGCGTCGCCGGAAGCTCGTTTGAGTCGGTGTTCATCGAGCGGTTGCGAATCTAGTCGAGGATGCGAATCGCCTGCATGGGGCATACGTCAACGGCGGCTTCGACGTTGGCTCGCTCGCTCTCGTCGGCCTCTGCGGTGTATTCGAGTTTGTCGCTTTCGTTCAGGCGAAAGATCTCGGGCGCTTCAAAGACGCACTGGCCGTAGTGCTGGCACTTCGTCATGTCCACTTCGATTTTCATGCGTTTCACCTTTTGCTTTATCGAATAAGTTCGTTATCTTTACTTATTATGCTAACCGCAAATCCGTTCACGTCAACAAAGTTCGTGAAGACAGGTCCGGGAATTGAGTCGCGCGACTTTGACGGGCACCGTGTCGATGTGCTTCGGCCGAGGACGCTGCGTGCGGATACGCCGATCCTGCTCATTCACGACGGAATGAACGTGTTTTTCAGCAAGTTCGCGAGCTCGGGCGACACCTGGCAGATTCGGGAGGCGCTCGCCGCGGGGTCGATCATCGGTGATCCGCTTGTCGTCGCTATCTGGGGCGAGGGCGGAACCAAGAAATACAACCCGCGTCGAATAAACGAGTTTCTGTGCGACGACATCTTCGCGACGCATCCCGAACTGTGGCAAACCCTGCTGCCAGTGCTGACCCCGCCAACCTGCGAGCCGCGCGGAAACTACTTTCTAAATCTGGTAGCCGAGCAGATCCTGCCCGAAATCTGCTCGCGCTATTCGCTTGAGCACTCGGCTAGCCGCACCGCAATCGCGGGATGCAGCGTTGCGGGTGTCGCATCCATCTATTGGCTGGCCAAGCGCCCAGATGTATTCGGCTCAGCCTTTGCGCTCTCGGCTCATTGGGAGTTCGGAGGCCGCAAACTAATCGACGAACTGGCAACATTGCTCGGGCCCGCCGGCGGGCGCATGATCTGGAGCGATAGCGGAACCGAGGGATTGGACGCCGCATCCTGCCCGCTAAATGACTACTTTGCAGAGCGCCTGCTCAAAAACGCTGACTGGGCAGCCAAGCGGAACCTCGAAACCCCGACATTTTGGGGCACCGGCCACCACGAGACTTTCTGGTCTGAGCGAATCAAGCTGCCGGTCAATTGGTGGCTCAAGAGCATCGCCCAGAGCGGGATGCCGAAATGAGAAAGAGCGCGCAGGCCCAAAGCAAGGACAGCATCCGGCAGCAAAATCTGTCGGCGCTGATCGAACTTGTGCACCTTCGCGAGAGCGTGAGCCGGGCTGAATTGGGCGCACTACTGGGGCTTAGCAAGACCACAATCGCAGAGTTGGTGGATGAACTCGAGACACTTGGGCTTCTGATTCGCACAGGTAATGAACAGAGCGGCAATGCTGGCCGACCAAGTCAGCTGGTGGCCCCCAGTGGCAAGCCTCAGGTGATTGTGGTGAACCCCGAAATCGACGGCGTGAATGTCGCTGTCATCAACTTCGCTCACGAGATTTCAAAGCAGGAATACCTGCCGACCGGCGTCGCATACAGCGTCGAGACCACGATTGCGCTGGTCAAGGAATACTGGCAACGTCACGAGCTTTCACGCGGCAGCGGCATCGTTGGACTCTGCCTAGCGCTGCCAGGCGCCATCGATCAGGCAACCGGCCGCTTGGTCTCTGCCCCATCGCTGGGCTGGAATGACCTCGACGTTGCTGCACGGTTCGAGGCTGCCCTCGGCGTGCGAGTTTGGGCATCGAACAACGCCCGAGCCGCAACCGTTTCAGAGCACCTGTTCGGTGCTGCGCGCGGCGCATCCCATGCGGTCTGCCTGTTTTCGGGTGTGGGCGGCATCGGTGGTGGCCTGATTATCAACGGCCAGGTTCTCGAAGGCGCGCACGGGTTGGCCGGCGAACTGGGCAAGATCGCGCTGGTCACCGATTCGCCGCTAAAGGTGAAGACTTTCGGCGAACTGATGCGGCGCGATGATCTGGTTCGCGCGCTCGGCGCATCCAGCCTGCAGGATGACGAACTCGACAAAATGCTGAGCGATTCGCAATCGGCCGCGGTGCATCGAGTGGTTGATGAGCAGGTCGGCTATTTGATTGCGGCGGTTCGAACCCTGCGAGACCTGCACGATCCGCAGCTAATCGTCTTTGGTGGCTACCTCGGCTCGCTCGTGAAGAACCGCACAGATGAGATTTTGAATCTTCTCAACCGCGACTCGCTGCGGGTTCGCGAGGCAGATTTTCTGGTGCCTCGCGTAGCAGAGCTAAAGCCGATGGTGTTGATCGGAGCTGCCGAGAAGGCTTGGAACCACTTGATTCACAACCCTCACCAATTCAAGGATTTACAAGAAAAGAAGAAGATGGGAGCACGCTGATGCGACAGGAAATCCGCGGTTATCTGGAGGTTCGCGAAGCGGCGAAGGATTTTCAAACCTATTCGAGCGATCTGCTCGGCGACCGCGACGTGCGCACCTATCGGCAACTGCCGCTAGAGGCCGACCCGCCTCGGCACACCCAGTTCCGCTCGGCCGTGCAGCCACTATTCATGGGGGATGCGATTGCCGTCCACCGGCCAGCTTTCGCGGCTCACGCTCGAAAGCTAATCGCCGAGATTCAGGAAAAGGGCTCGGGCGATATCGCATCCGAGTTCGCGCTGGCCTACGTGATTGGTTGCCTAACGATCATCTATAAGCGTCCGCAAGATTACGAGGAGTGGCTTTCTTGGGGTCCTGACGTCTGGACAGCCGAGAGTCACCAAAAAGGCCAAACCACCAAGGCTGGCGAAGAGGTGCTGCGTGACCGAAACTTCGACATTCCAAGCGAGCGTTCCGGTGACATTTTGCAGGCCTACCTTGACCGAGTTTTCGATCACGCCGAAGCGCATCCTGTGACTGATTCAGAACAGCAGGATGTCTGGGACTTCGTTTCGCAAATCGAGATCGACGGTCAGCGAATCACTCGCGCCGAGATGCAAGGCATTGCCAACGTGCTGCTGGCTGGCGGTCGTGACACCGTAATCAAGCTGGTGACCGGTTTGGTGTGGCACCTAATCGGAAAACCGAGCGACCGCGAGTTCTTGGCGGCCAATCAGGACTGGTTCAACCGTACGATCGCCGAGATGGTTCGTTACCTGACTCCGCTGCCGAAGATGGAACGTGCCACGGGTGGCCAAATCGGCCTGCCAGATGACCAGCGCGACCCGAGCCAGTACGTTCTGCTGAACTTCGTTTCGGCAAATCACGATCGTGAGGTTTGGCCAGACGCTGATGTCGTCGATATCCACCGCGAACGCAAGCCGCATCTGGCCTTTGGTTTCGGGCGTCACAGCTGCATGGGGATGAATATCACCGAGCACGAGGTTGGCGAACTCCTCAAAGTGTTGGTCAATGAATGGCCGGGTTGGCAATTTGCCGAAGACCCAGAGATTTCGTGGGCAACCGACCTCGATAAGCACGGCAACGAGATTCGTTACATCAACCGTTTCGAAAAGCTGCTGGTTCGCTTCTAACTGCCTGACTCTCGAGGCGGGCGCTGTGATATTGTTAGTCGAGTATTTCCGCCACCCTAGCTCAGTCGGTAGAGCAGCTCCCTCGTAAAGAGCAGGTCAGGGGTTCGATTCCCCTGGGTGGCTCCAGTTCTTCTAAACCGCTCCCACTTCGCTTTTTTTCAGCGAAAATAGAGTATGTCCGCGAACGTAATCAGAATCAGAGCAGAGTATTTCGCTCTTCCACTCGTCGCGGCCCTAGTGCTCTTTGCAACCTGGTCGATTGCCCTCCCGTGGTTCGTTCTGGTTGTCTTGGGTTTCCTGCTGATCGCAACCGTCTTCGCAGCTGTGCATCACGCCGAACTCGTTGCGCTCAAGGTAGGTGAGCCGTTCGGCTCACTGATTCTTGCGGTCGCAGTCACGGCGATCGAGGTCGGAATGATTGTCGTTCTTATGTTGGAGAGCCCAACTGAATCTGCCAACCTTGCTCGAGACACAGTTTTCTCGGCTGTCATGATTACGACCAACGGAATCGTTGGCATCGCGCTCCTGATCAAAACTCTAAAAAACCGTGTGGCCAACTTCAATGCCGCTGGTGCCAGTGGCGCTCTGGCAGCAATTGCAGCGCTTGCCGTTTTGAGCTTGGTACTTCCATCTGTAACGGTGTCATCACCCGGTCCAACTTTCACGCCAACTCAGCTGACCTTCGCTGCGGTAACCTCTTTGGCTATTTACTTGGTTTTTGTTACAGTTCAGACCGTTAGGCATCGTGACTACTTTTTGCCACCTGAGGCAACTTCGACGAAGGCCATCGAATCTCACGTGGAGCCACCGTCGCTAAGAGCGGCCGCTTGGAGTTTTGCCGCTCTTGTGGTGGCGTTAATAGCCATTGTCGGCTTGGCGAAGGTCACGAGCCCGCTTATTAAGACAGTCGTTGATGACTTTGGTCTTCCGCAGATGGTGGTAGCCGTGAGCATCGCACTAGTTGTGCTTGCCCCAGAGTCAATTTCAGCTGTTCGAGCAGCCTCCAAGGGGCGCACACAAACCAGCCTCAACCTTGCGTACGGCTCGGCGTTGGCAAGCATTGGGCTGACCATTCCAGTTATTGCGGTCATTTCGCTTACACTCGGTTTCAGGGTCAACCTCGGACTCAACGCGGCAGAGATTACCTTGCTGTTCCTGACTCTTTTCGTATCCGGATTGACCGTCTTGCAGGGCAAAGCTACTCTGTTACAAGCGTCTGTTCACCTGAGCATTTTTGGTGCTTACCTCTTGCTGGTTGTAACGCCTTAAGGCTCTCAGAAAGGAACTCGACTTGGCCGAAAAGAGCACGAAGTCAGCGTTCACGGATGCCGAAAAGGCAGCGATGAAGGAGCGCGCTCGTGAGGCGCGAGAGTTCAAGAAGCTCTCTGGTGAAGAACAGATCCGCATCAAGGTTGCCGAGATGCTGCCAGACGAACAGGCGATGGTTTCGGCAATTCATGAGCGAATCACCGCAATCGAACCAAAACTCGAACCTCGAACCTGGTACGGCATGCCGGCCTATTACTCTGGCGGCAAGGTGGTCTGCTTCTTTCAAGCAGCTAGCAAGTTCGAATCGCGATACAGCACCTTTGGTTTTCAGGATGCCGCCAAGCTCGATGAGGGCGGTTTCTGGCCTACCGTGTGGGCACTAACCGACCTGACCCCAGCGGTTCTGGACCAAATTGAGGCGTTGGTTCGAAAAGCGGTCAGCTGAGCCGTTCTCTAAGCGGATCCGATTCAGCATTTCTTGGGCTCTGAGGTGTAATCTGAGTCTCGCCCAAATTCGTGAGCGTTTTGCTCCGAGAATTGTTTAGAGAAGTGAGTTAGATGGCTGGTAGAAGCAGCATCCACCCTTCCAAACTCATCGCACTGGCGTTCACCGCGATAATCCTTATCGGCACATTTCTGTTGATGCTGCCGTTCTCGACCACTAGCGGAAAATCAACGCAGTTTACCGATGCACTGTTCACCGCAACCTCCGCGGTGACTGTTACGGGCCTGAGCACGCTAAACGTCGAGACCCACTGGAACCAAACGGGCCACTTCATCATCGCAATCTTGATCCAGGTTGGCGGTTTCGGAATCATCGGCTTCGCAACCTTGGTCGGATTCTTGCTTGAGGGCCGCATCTCGCTGCGAAACAAAATGATGACCGCATCCGAAGCCTCGATTGCCGTCGCACCTGACGTAAAGAGCCTGCTGAAAAACATCGCCAAGGTGATGCTGGTTGCTCAGCTCCTACTATTTGTATTTCTATTCACACGCTTCCTAACGCACTACGACTACAGCTTCGACAAGGCGCTGGGGCACGGTGTCTTTCACGCAATTTCGGCCTTCAACAACGCAGGTTTTGCGCTTTACAGCGACAGCATGATTCGATTCGCCCGAGATGGTTGGATCATCGTTCCGACGTTCTTGACGGTGATCGTTGCCAGCCTCGGTTTTCCGGTGATCGTTGAAATTCGAGAGAGATTCAAGGATGCCGTTCGCGCGAAGCTGGGCAAGCCGAAGGTCAACAACTTTCCCGTGCAATGGTCGCTGAACTCAAGAATCGTTCTTTGGGCCACGCTCGTCTTGCTGGTTTCTGGAACCCTTCTCCTAGCTGTAATCGAGTGGAACAATCCCAAGACGATCGGAAACCTTGACCCGCTAAGCAAGATCCTGGACAGCATTTTCGCCGCGGTGATGCCACGAACCGCGGGATTCAACGCGATGGACATGGCCGTCGCTAATCCGAGCTCGTGGCTCGTGATGGACATCCTAATGTTCATCGGTGGCGGAAGTGCATCCACCGCCGGTGGTATCAAACTCGGAACCGCGGTTGTCCTTGCCTACATCGTCTATACCGAGATTCGCGGCGAGACCGCTGTGAACATTGGAAACCGCCGCCTACCTCGTTCGATTCAACGCCAGGCACTCACTATCGTCGCGCTCACGGCCTTCGTCATCATCGGAGCCACACTGCTGCTGCGTTTGACCACACCGTTCAGCCTCGATCAGATTCTGTTCGAAGTGACCTCTGCAGTTGGCACTACTGGACTATCGACAGGAATCACCTCGCAACTTCCAGAGTGGTCGAAGGTGTTGTTCTCAGCCCTAATGCTGTTTGGTCGTCTTGGTCCAATCGTGGTGGCAACCTCACTTGCGATGCGCAAGACCAGAAGGCACTTTGAGTATCCGAAAGAGCGTCCGCTGATTGGTTAGCGGCTAACTTAGTAAGCAAACGAAAGAAGAAGCATGGCAAAGCAAGGGCAGCTTAGAAAGCGTAGTTTCCACAAGGCTAATGTGGCTGTGATTGGGCTGGGTCGGTTCGGTTCGTCGCTGGCAAACGAGCTCGTTAGTAGCGGTCACCAGGTTCTGGGTATCGACTACGACGAGAAGCTCGTTCAAGCCCATTCCGCCATCCTGACTCATGTCGTTTCAGCGGATACTACCGATGAGGAAACCCTGCGCGAACTTGGCATCAGTGACATGGACAGCGCGGTCGTCGCAATCGGTGCCGATCTAGAGGCAAGCATCTTGACAACCTCACTGCTGCTTCAGCTGGGAGTAAAGCAGGTTTGGGCCAAGGCAAACTCGACTTCGCACGGTCGCATTCTTGAGCAGCTAGGTGCACATCACGTGATTTTTCCCGAAAAGGATATGGGCCGTCGCGTCGCACACATGGTGTCGGGTGAATCACTTGACTATGTTCACATCGATGAGGATTACGTAATGGTGAAGGCTGAGTGCCCAACTCAGTTTGATGGCGAGAGTCTCGCTGAACTCAAGATTCGTTCAAACTACGGCGTAACCGTTGTAGCCGTAAACAAGGGTGATGGAAACTACAACCCTGCGTTCCCGGAAACGGTTTTGAACGCTGGCGACACCATCGTGGTCGCTGGCCGCAAGGAGCCACTGGACGCCTTTATGCAACTCGACTAGAGATAGCGCTGCGTCGTTGGGCAACCGGTACCAACGCCCAGAGAATCGCGCAAGCGTCAATCGCCTCTTGGCAGAGGGCCGCTTCGGTAGGGCCGATTAGGCCGGCGGCTCCTGCGCTCATCGCGAGAATCGACAAGCCAACTCCAACCAGGGCCGCCTGCTTGGCCCTGCGCATGGCGCCCTGAGCAATCGAAACCGCGATAGACACGTGCTGGATTGAATCCTCCATGATCACCACATCGGCTGCCTCGCTCGCGGCCGTGGCTCCACGCGCGCCCATCGCAATTCCGACGTCGGCTGCGGCCAATGCCGGGGCATCGTTGATGCCATCGCCGACCACCACCGTGGTGCCAGACTCGCCAACCTCGGTCTTGATTTCTCGAAGCAAAGACAGCTTTCGCTCGGGAGTGCAGCGCGCCTCGAACCTATCGATGCCGAGTTCTCGAGCCACCTGGGCGGCGGCTTCGGGGCGATCTCCGGTTGCCATAACCACGGTCTTGATTCCGAGGTCGTGAAGTCCGGCTACTGTCTGTTTCGATTCACCGCGAATCGGGTCGTCGAGCCCGAACATTCCGACCAGTTCAGCGTCGATTTCGACCGCAACCTGAAGTGCGTGTTTGGCCTTTACCCACTCGGGGGCATCGACATTCGGTTGGCCGAGGCGAATCCGGCGGCCGCCAGCCGTGCCTTCGAGGCCGTGCCCGTGTTGCTCATCGGTAGCCGAAACCGGCTCGAGAGTGCAGTTGCGTTGTTGCGCAAATGCCACAATCGCACGAGCAACAACGTGCGGGCTGTGCTGCTCGAGGGATGCGGCTAGCGCGAGCAGCGCTTGCGCATCCTGCCCGGGTTTCACCTCGAAGCTCGAGACCGAGGGTCCGCCCACGGTGAGCGTGCCGGTCTTGTCGAGCATGATTGCTTTGGCTCGTGAGAGTGACTCGAGGGCCGCGCCGCCCTTGATGATCGCGCCTGAAGCGGCCGAACGACCGAGCCCCGCGATGATTGCGATGGGAACGGCCAAGATCAGCGGGCAAGGAGTTGCCGCGACAATCACCGTCACCGCGTTGCGCACATCGCCCGTGATGACCCAAGATCCGATTGCCAGAACCAGTGCGAGCGGAACGAACCAAAGCGCCCACCTGTTTGCGAGTCGAACCTGCGCAGCGCTCTCTGCACGGGATTCGGCGACCAAGCGGACAAGCGCTGAATAGGTTGAGTTCTCAGCATCGCTGGTGGTCACAAAAGTGGCAGCTGCTCCGGCATTGACGACACCCGAGGCAACAGCCTGATTGGGCAGCACCTCACGGGGCACGGGCTCACCGGTGAGCGCGGACTCATCCATCAGACATTCGTCGGTCGCGACGCAATCGAGCGGCATCACCTCGCCCGAGCGCACCAAAATGCGACTGCCGACCGGCACCTGGCTAATCGGCAAATCGGCGAGCTGCCCGCCCTCGGCGTCACTCCAGACGTGAGCGATTTTCGGTGCTCGCGAAATCAGAGCCGAGAGACGATTAGTCGCCCGCCCCTGAGCCCAACGCTCGAGAGAGCGCCCGGTGGCGAGCATTACCGTGATCACGGCTGCCGCAATCCACTCCGAAATCAGCGCCGAAGCCGCGATAGCAATCAGGGCCAGAAAGTCGGAGCCAAACTCTTTTTTGACGATCGCCCGAATCACAAGATTTGCCGACATCGCTAGCCCAAGTGCGGTGGATGCGTAGAACGCCACCTGAACCTGCCCGAGCCAGCCAAGTGCGAGCAGAACCAGGCTTGCCGCTAACAGCAGGTAGTCCAGCCGCCCCGAGTTCTTCATGGCTTTAGTTTGCCACCGTCGGTGAGAGTCGGTGAGCGGTCATAGACTCATCCCATGAGCCAACACGCGCAGCCCGAGATTCAGTTTCTAGGTGCAGCTGGCACCGTAACCGGAAGCCGATTTCTTCTTCGCTGCGGCGACGTGAGCGTCATGATTGACTGCGGCATGTTCCAGGGGCTCAAAGAATTGCGCCTCAAGAACTGGAATCCGCTCGCGGTTGACCCTGCCACCATCGATGCCGTCGTGCTAACCCACGCGCATCTCGATCACTGCGGTTACCTGCCTAAGCTCGTCAAAGACGGATTCGCCGGCAAGGTTTACACGACCCAGTTCACCGCCAAACTCGTTGACGTAATTCTGCGCGACTCGGCGAGGCTCCAGACCGAAGATGCCAAGTTCGCGCTGCGCAAGGGATTTTCGAAGCACAACCCTCCGCTCGCTCTATATGACGAGCAGGATGCCGAACGCGCAATCCAGCGCATCTCGCAGCAGCCGTTCGCGACTCGCGTTCAGGTCGCCGAAGAGACCTTCGTTACCTTTCACCCTGCCGGTCACATTCTTGGCGCGGCCTATGTCGAGGTCGAGTTCTTCGGCAAACGCCTGCTGTTCACCGGCGACCTGGGGCGTGAGGAACACCCGCTGCTTTCACCGCCAGGAGACATTCCGAGCGGGCAGTTCGATGCCATCATCACCGAGTCGACCTATGGCGACCGTCAGCACGAAAAGGCAACTACCGACTTCGAGACAGCGATCAACCAGACTTTGGCCCGAGGTGGCTCGATCTTGATCCCGGCGTTTGCAGTCGACCGCACCGAGGTGATCCTCGTGCGCCTTCGCGAGCTCGTTGAGCAAAAGCGCATCCCGGCGGTTCCCATCTATGCGGATTCACCGATGGCACTTCGTGCTCTGGCGTTCTATCGACAGGCAATCAAGGAGCGCTCGCCCGAGATTCGCCACGAGATCGCCGACACTTGGCAGGGGCGTGACCCATTCGACCCTGGCACGCTAACCGAACTGATGACGGTCGACGAATCCAAGTCGATCAATAACCCCGAACAGCCTTGCATCATCATTTCGGCGAGCGGAATGGCGACCGGTGGGCGAGTGGTGCACCACCTGGCGGGCATGTTGCCGGATCGCAAAAACACGGTGATTCTGGTCGGTTACCAGGCTCTCGGCACAAGGGGAAGGCGCCTTGCCGATGGCGAAACCGAGGTCAAGATGCACGGCGAGTTTGTACCGGTGCGCGCGCAAATCGAGCAGGTTCACTCGTTCTCGGTTCATGCCGACGCAGACGAACTAATCGACTGGATGAAGTCGATCGAGCAGCCACCCAAGCGGGTCTTTGTGGTTCACGGCGAATCAGGTGCTGCCGAGTCGTTCCGCGACAGAATCAAGTCGCAATTGGGTTGGGCAGCCGCAGCTCCAACCGATGGGCAGATCTTTCCGCTCTAGGCCTTGGCTGGATTGGATTTGCGCAACTCGGCGCGACCAGCAAAACCTGCCCAGAACAGGCCAGCAACGGTCACCAAACCGCCCGCGACACCCAGCCACGGCCATCCGAGCGCAGCCGCAGAGGCGGCCAAAACCGAACCAATGGTCGTCGCGGACAATTGAATGAACAGAAAACGCACGAAAGCCCTGACCGCGTATGTGGTTCGATTGCTAGCCGCCTCGATGCGTTGCAGTGCAGCCAAAGTTTCCTTGTTTTCCATTCAATCCCCCTGACCTAAGTCTTGAGCAGTTGCCTCAACTTTAGACTTGAGACATGTTTGGCAAGGTTAGGCGCAGCGCGCTCGTCGCACTCGTTTCAGCCGTCATGCTGGCCCCGACACCATCCGCCTGGTCGGCTCCTACGCCGAGTCCGGTGGCAACCCCTGGCGCTACCCAAACTCCTACCCCCGCGCCGAGTTCCTCGCCAACTGCAAGCCCAAGTGCCACACCGCGACCGTACCCAACCCCGGGTGCACCATGCAGCGCGGCGTCAGTGAGTCGCGCCAGTGCCCTCGGCAAGTTTTACGCGCACGTGGTCGATGCAGAGACCGGACGCGTGCTGCTCGACATTCGAGGATCAGAGCAGACGCCGAGCGCATCCGTGCTGAAGGTGGTCACCGCAGCCACCGCGATGGTGCATCTGCCCGCGAATTACACCGCGAAGACTTCGGTTTACCTGGTTCCGAGCCAGCCCGGCACGATTGTTCTGGTTGGCGGAGGCGATCACACGCTCTCGGCCATGAGCGGCACGAGTTTCACGACCTATAGCCGAGCCCCGCGCTTAGACACACTGGCCGCGCGCGTGCTGCAGCTTTGGCCGCATGACTTCGAGGTGAAGAAGATCATTCTCGTGGATTCGTTCTTTACTGGCCCGACCTATAACTCAGCCTGGCGAGCATCGGATCGCACAAACGGTTTCATTTCGCACATCACCTCGCTACAGGTGGATTCGGATCGCGCAAACCCAGACCTCACCTCGACGGCTTACTCGGGCTACCGCAGCACTGATCCGGTTACCCGCGCCGGCAATGCCTTCAAAGCCTCCCTGCAGGAACTGGCCACCGGCGCTCGAGTGGTTAAGGGCAAGTTGCCAGCTGGGTCGCGGCTCATCGCACAGGTTTCATCACAGCCGATGTCCGTTTGGCTAGACCACTCGCTCACCTACAGCGATAACACCGAAAGCGAGTTCATCGCGCGTCACGCCGCCAAGGCAATCGGGCTCGACGCAAGTTTCAGGTCGATTCAACGAGCAGCTACGAATGCGCTGACCAAACTCGGTGTCGACTCAACAGGTTTGGTGATGAGGGATGCCTCTGGCTTGGCTCAAGCAAACCGCGTGACCCCGAAGCTCGTCACCGAGTTGCTCGCCAAGATTTACAAGCCTGCGAGCCTCGGGGCAAGTGCGGTCGAACCATCGATCGCTGCTATGCGCGACTACCTGCCGAGGGCGGGGCTTGAAGGCACGCTCGCGGGTCGCTTCAATGGAACGAATGCTCAGGCGAGATCGTTCGTTCGCGCCAAGTCTGGCTTCATTCCAGGCCTGTACAGCCTCGCCGGCATCGTTGATTCAAAAGACGGCGGTCGAATCGCCTTCTCGGCCTTCGCGAGATCCGCTGATGGCAAGACCGTTGGCTACTCGGCGCGTGCCGCACTCGACGCATTCGCATCCCGCATCTATCAGTGTGGAGTTTCGCTCACCAAGTAGTTCGGTGCCAAACGAATTCTGTGTTTGACTAGATGTATGTCAGCAATGAGGCTTGAACATGATCTGGTCGGCGAAATTCAGATTCCGGCGGATGCCTACTGGGGCATTCACGCCGCGAGAGCAGCCGAGAACTTTCCTATCAGTGGCGTGCCGATTGGGCACTATCGCAGCCTGATCAAGGCGCTGGCGATAGTCAAGGTAGCCGCCGCCAAAGCAAACCTCGAAGTCGGTGAACTCGAGCAGTCGAAGTTCGACCTGATTGCTGCCGCGTGCATCGAAGTCGCGCAGGGGCAATTCGACGACCAATTCATCGTGGATGCGATTCAGGGCGGCGCGGGCACCTCGACCAACATGAACGCCAACGAGGTCATTGCGAACCGAGCTCTCGAACTGGGCGGTTGGCCAAAGGGCGAGTACGAGAACCTCCATCCGCTCAACGACGTCAACATGTCGCAGTCGACCAACGACGTGTATCCGACCGCACTGAAGCTCGCGCTGATTCTTGAGCTGCAGCAACTTATTGGCGCGATGGAACACCTGCGCACCGAGTTTGCCAAGAAGGCCGAAGAGTTCTCATCCATGATCAAGATGGGTCGCACCCAGCTTCAGGATGCGGTTCCGATGACCTTGGGTCAAGAGTTCGCGGCGTTCGCACGCATGATCATGGAAGACGTGCAGCGACTTCGCGAGGTGATTCCGCTGCTCTGCGAAATAAACCTCGGTGGAACAGCAATCGGAACGCAAATCAACGCACCAGAGGGATACGCCGAGGCCGCCTGTCGTTACCTCGTTGAGCTCACCAGCATCCCGTTTGTGGTTGCCGCCGACATGGTTGAGGCGACCCAAGACGCAGGTGTGTTTGTGATGGTGTCGGGCGTGCTCAAACGCGTCGCGGTCAAGCTGTCGAAGACCGCAAACGACCTGCGTCTGCTGTCGAGCGGCCCACGAGCCGGACTCGGAGAAATTAACTTGCCTCCGCGTCAGGCGGGCTCGTCGATCATGCCTGGCAAGGTAAATCCGGTGATTCCCGAGGTGGTCAACCAGATTGCGTTCGCCGTAATCGGAAACGACGTCACCGTGACCATGGCTGCCGAGGCTGGTCAGCTGCAGTTGAATGCCTTCGAGCCAATCATGTGTCGCGCGCTGATGATGAGCATCACGCAGCTGCGTCAGGGCTGCATGACCTTCGCCGATCGCTGCGTTTCTGGCATCACCGCAAATGCCGACAGGATGCGCGAGACGGTCGAACAGTCGATCGGATTGGTGACCGCTCTCTCGCCGACTATCGGCTACGAAAAGGCGACCTACGTTGCCAAGCGCGCGCTCGAGACCGGTCAGTCAGTGCGGCAGGTGGTTCTCGGCGAGAACATCATGTCGGTCGAGGAGTTCGACGCGATTCTCGGCGACGTTGCTTCGCTAACCGGAAGCTAGTCCTGGTCGAGTTTTCGCGGCTTCTTGGCGCGGTAGGCCTCGCGAATCTTTACCGTCAAAGCACCGGCGACTGAGGCGAGAACCACGAACCCGATGCCAACCAGCAGGCCGATCCACTGGCCGTCGTTGGCGGCAGGAGCATCGGAGTGGTTCCCGGAGTGCTCATCCTTCGGGGTTTCGGCACCTGGAGTAACACCTTCTGCGGTGGTTGCCATCGGAATTGGCTTGCAGTCAGCTGGCAGGCTAGTGAAGCCCTTTGCCGTGTAGCCGGTGTCGTTGGTGACATTGAACGAGAAGTTTCCCGAAATGGCGTGGCCGTCAGAGCCGACAACCTGCCAGGTGGCGCGGTATTCGCCCGGCTCGACGATTTCAACTGGCACCGAGGCGACTTTTCCGACGACCCGGATGCATGGGGCGCTAACCACTCCAGAACTGGCTTGGTTGAGCGGCCCAACAACCGTGATGTCGTTAGTGGTCTGCTCTTCCAAATTCATCAGTTCACCACTCGAAGTGATCGAAACCTCGAACTGCCCCGCCTCAACGGTCGAGCCCTCGGCTGGCGCGGTGTTGGTTATGTCATCGTGCGCCTGGGCGGGGGTAACCACACCGAAGCTCGCTAAGAAAAGCGTGCCGAGCATCGCCAAAAGGGCGGCAAAACTGGCTCGTGCGATGGTCAAGTGCGAAGGTTTCTGCGAGAGGGCGCTTGGGGTCATGGGTTAAGTCTAAATCAGCGCTTTCGCCTAGACTTTATGGGTAGTCCCTCGAGTCAGCTGGAGCTAAATTGAGCAAAGAAAAGCAAGGCTTCGCCTACTTCAAAGAGGTAGCGATCGGCGCTGTTTCGGGTGTTGCAATTCTCGCCCTGATCATCGGCGGCTTCTCGTTGTCGGGTGGCGCGCCTGCTCCAACCCAGACTCAGGCACAGCCGAGTGCAACTGCCTCGGCAACCCCAACCCCAACCGCGAGCAATGCGCGCACCTGCTCGGTGAAGGACCTCGCCGCTGACCCACTGCTGGGGTCGCTGCAGGCCGTTGTGATGAACAACTCGACCGATGAGATTCTGTTTGACCGAGGTGGCTCGACCCCGGGCGCAACCGCATCCACCATGAAGGTGATTACCGCGGCGGCCGCGCTGGTGACTCTCGGCCCGAACTACCGAGTCGACACCCGTGTCTACTCTGACCCGGCTAACCCGGGTGTGATTTACCTGGTCGGCGGTGGCGATGTCACGCTCTCGCGGCTAGCCCCCGGTCAGCAAAGCGTCTACAAGGATGCCGCGAAGCTCTCATCGCTGGCGAGTCAGGTCAACAGCAAACTGGCTGGAACAAACATCACCCAGATTGTGCTCGACTCGTCGATGTTCGGTGGCCCATCATGGGAATCCTCATGGGAGCGAAGCGAGCTGACCCAGGGCTACATGAGCGAAGTGACCGCTCTGCAGGTCGATGGCGACCGTGACAACGCACGCCAGGAAACCTCGAAGCGCAGCACCACGCCCGTCAAGCGCGCAGGTGGCTGGTTCAAGAAGGCACTTGGCCCGATTGCCGCTTCGGCCGCAATCGTTGAAGGCAAGACGCCGGGCACCGCGACCGAGGTCGCCAAGGTTTCTTCGGCTCCGATCAGCACCTGGATTACCCACATGCTGCAGGTCTCAGACAACACCCAGGCCGAGGCACTCGCTCGACTGGTTAGCCTCGACCTCGGTTACGACGGCTCATTTGGTTCGATAAACAGCGCTTTCAAGCAGGCCCTGACTCCGCTAGGCATCGACATGACCGGCCTGGTCATCAAAGATGGCTCGGGCCTGTCAGACAACAATGCTGTTCCGCCGCTCTACTTCGCCAAACTTTTCAAACTGATTCTCGCTGGCGGCAACGACTTCAACTGGATCATGACCGGCCTGCCAGTCGCAGCCGAGAGCGGATCCCTCGCCTCGAGGTTCAAGGGAGACAACCTCGATGCGTCCGGAAAAATCAAGGCCAAGACCGGCTGGATCAAGAAGGGCTACACCTTGGCCGGAACGATAGACGCCAAGGACGGCACGAAACTAACTTTCGCGATTTATGCGCTCGGTCAGGTTAGTGACGAAACCAAACAGGCAATAGACAACCTCGCGACGGGCTTCTACCGTTGCGGCAACCAGCTGAGCAACGAGCAGTAGCAATCAATCACCGATAGGAATAGCAATGACGCTAACTGAGCAAGAACTACTGGCCGGAGTTCCGACCGGGCTTTACATCAACGGCAAGTGGGTGAATGGCAGCGCGAGCGACCAGATCGCCGTCGAAGATCCGGCCACCGGCAAGACCCTGCTGACGATTGCTAACGCAACAGCCAAGGATGCGCTTGCCGCGCTGACCGCAGCCGATGAAGCTCAGGCGGGCTGGGCTCGAGTTGCTCCACGCGAGCGCGGCGAGATCCTGCGCCGCACGTTCGAGCTGGTTCGCGCTCGCTCTGAAGAATTCGCCACCCTAATCAGCCTCGAAATGGGCAAGCCGCTGGCTGAGGCTCGTGGTGAGGTAACCTACGGCAACGAGTTTTTGCGCTGGTTTAGCGAAGAGGCCGTTCGCATTTCGGGCCGCTACGGTAGCAACCCAGAGGGCACCGGTCGCATGCTCATCACCCAGCGTCCAGTCGGGCCAGCATTCGCAATCACCCCGTGGAACTTTCCGCTGGCTATGGCCACCCGCAAGATTGGTCCGGCCATCGCCGCCGGTTGCACCATGGTGGTCAAGCCAGCCGAGCTGACTCCGCTCACCACTCTCCTCTTGGTCAAGACTCTCGAAGAGGCAGGTTTGCCAGCAGGTGTCGTGAACGTGATCACTACGAGCACTTCGGCCGCCACCAGCGCACCCGTAATTGCAGACCCGCGTCTGCGCAAAATCACCTTCACCGGCAGCACCCAGGTCGGCGTCAAGCTGCTTGAGCAGTCGGCACAGAACGTGCTGCGCT
>CAYTNT010000007.1:0-37770 GCA_964439235.1 uncultured Rhodoluna sp.
TCACGAAGACTGTGCATTAAGGATTCGTCAGAGGCTTCGACGTTAAGGCGCAGCAAAGGTTCAGTGTTTGAACTACGAACATTAAACCACCACCAGGATTCCCCAGTCGAGTTCTTGCGGCCCCCGTTGGGGCTGGTCACGGTGAAGCCGTCGTAGTCCTCGACGTCTCCGCGACCGGCAAACGCCGACAGGATGCGCTCTCGCGCGGCTGGAACATCGGCCACGGTCGAGTTGATCTCGCCCGAGTTGAAGTACGGGTCGTACTGCTTGGCGAACTGCGAGAGCGGCAGGGTCTGCGCACCGAACTCGGCAAGCACGTGCATTGCAGCGAGCATTCCGTTGTCGGCACCCCAGAAGTCTCTGAAGTAGTAGTGAGCCGAGTGCTCACCGCCGAAGACCGCATTGGTTTCGGCCATCGTGTCTTTGATCAGGCTGTGACCGACTTTGGTGCGAACCGGCTTTGCGCCATCCTCGGCGATGATTTCCTCGACGATTCGCGAGGTCAGCAGGTTGTGCAACACGGTGATCGGGGCATTCGGATTGGTTGCTCGCTCGCGAGCAATCTCGCGACGGGCAACGATTGCGGCAACCGCGCTCGGGGTTACCGGCTGACCCAGTTCGTCAATCACGAACACTCGGTCGGCATCACCGTCGAAGGCGAGACCGATGTCTGCTGCGTGCTCGACAACTGCGGCCTGCAGATCGACCAAGTTCTTCGGGTCGAGCGGGTTGGCCTCGTGGTTCGGGAATGTGCCGTCGAGTTCGAAGTACATCGGCACGATCTCAATCGGCAACCGCTCGAGGTCGGTGGCGTGACCGAGCACCGCTGGCACCGTCATGCCACCCATGCCGTTGGCCGCATCGACCACAACCTTGAGCGGGCGAATTCCCGACAGGTTGACGAGTTCGCGCAGGTAAGAGGCGTAGCGAACCAGAATGTGTTCCTCGCGGAAACTCCCTGGGTTTGCGACCGGAGTGATTCCGTTCTCGAGATACTGCTTGGCGCGATCGCGAATCTGCGCGAGCCCGGTGTTCATGCTGATGGCTCGAGCGCCAGCGCGTGAAAACTTGATGCCGTTGTAAGCGGCCGGATTGTGGGATGCGGTAAACATGGCGGCAGGTGCCTCGAAGATGCCCGAGGCAAAGTAGCTCTCGTCGGTCGAGCAGAGCCCGATCGACACGACGTTGGCTCCGCGTGCCTGTGCTCCGCGCGCAAACGCATCCGCGAACTCGGGTGAGGAATCACGCATATCGTGGCCGACAACCACATCGCTTCCGGCGCAGCCCAGCTCGTCGACGAACCCTGCGGCGAGCGCCTCAACGACCTCCACGGTCAGGTCTTTGCCGACCAATCCGCGCACGTCGTAAGTCTTGACGATGGCATCCCAATTGACGCTGTTCATAAAAATCTGGTCTTTCTGTTGAAACTCAGGCCACGCTGGTGTGGCGCACAATCTGCCAGCCCTGCGGAACCGTGAGGCTCTTGGCGTGCTGACGGCACAGGTCGTGTGCGTGTGGCTCTTGACTGACGCTCAACGGGCCAAGCACCGCAACCGAGGACGAGTAGTCGAAGGTGAGGGTCGCGACCGCCTGGTTGCTGCAGGCTTGCTTGGAACAGGGGCGTTCGGTCATCGTGTCTAAGGATACCAATTGCCTTTTTGCGGCATCTAGAATTGGGCGCGTGACCAGGAATTCAAGAGTTGAGCGCGATCGTCACGGGCGTGGCTTGCGAGGCAGCCTGATTCGCTCGGTGCACCGCGGCCCAAAGCCGCCGACGACCCTGGTGTCGATTGTGGCTGGCGCGGTCGAGTACTTGAAGTCCGAATTTCCAAATGAACTCGGAACCTTGAAGTGGCGAGTTAGCGATAACCCACCGATTCAGGTAATCGACGGAGTTGAGCGCGTGCGTCGCTGGACCAACGATTCGGCATCCATGACTATTCACATCTATCGCTTGCCAATCGAGCGACTCGGCCACGTTCGCCGAACGGATGCGGCGCACGAGCGCATGCACATCGAGGAATACGTGTTTTCTGCTGCGGCCGACCTAATCGGCAAGGAGCCCTGGGAGCTGCTGCCCGGCGGCGAGCGCTAAGTACTGCGGCGAGCGCTAAGCCCACCGACTCGAAACTCGATTAGCGAACGCTGACGCGCAGGGTTTCTGGCTGGTTTGCGTAATCCTGAATGCTGATTGCCGCGACTGCCGAGTCAACATCGACAATCATCGTTGCTGCAACCGAGATTCCGCCCGCTGACTTGAGAACCAATCTGGCTCCGGCGGTGAGTTCCACCGTTCTGGTCGAGCCCGCTGGCAGAACAATGCGTGCGGCCGTGCCAGAGGCCTGCGCCGCTGTGGTGCCGATGCTCAGTTCGACTGCCTTATCGGTGCCGTTTGCGAGGCTGAGCTTGCTGATGCCGCTAGCTGGCACCACAAAGGTTTGCTCAGCACTCAGGTTTGGCTGAGCCGGCAGCCAGGCAAAGTCGGTTGCCGGAGTCTTGGTCTTATTGGTGCGCGGCAGCTTCACGGCGACCTGAATCGGCTGGTCGGAGTTAATGAAAGCCGAGTAGTCGCCGTCGCCCAGGGCAGAGAGTGGGAAGTCTCTGACGGTTCCGGCCGGCACCGAATCGGTAATGGTGGTGCCGAAAGTTCGAGCGGTCGCGCCAAAGACCTGAGCGGTGAACTTGGCATCGGTTTTGCCCGGCACAAAAACCCTAAGAATCGCCTGCTGGTCGGCATAGTTGGCGTTGGTCTTGATGATCTCGCGGGCATCCTTGACTCCGCGAATCATGATGCCGGGCACGATTTGGTTCTTGCCGGCGGCGACGGTCGGCGCAATCCAGTCACTGCCGCCCGGAATAGTGCCGCGCATGACGCGCTGCTGCATCCAGCCAACAATCGGCGCACCGCTGGCCTTGACCTGAACCGCTACCTCGGTTGCATTCGACAGGTATGCGCCAAGCGCGATCACCTCGGTTTTGCCCGCCGCGATGGTTACCGGGTCGACCGGGTTAGTGATCACACCGGCCTTGCCGTGCAGCGTTATTTCGGCTCGCGATTCGGCGCGACTCGGGTTGGTGAGCACTAATAGAAGCTCACGCGAAAGCTGGCTGTCACCCCCGACGAACTCGAGCAGGTTGGTGGGCAGTTGGCATTGTGCGCCGAGAAGTCCGCTGAAGTTAGCGGCGGTTTGCAGCTGAAGCTGACTGCCGGACACGAGCCACGAACCCTGCGGTCGAAGTTGTTCGTCGGTTGCGGTCAGAGCAAGCGGTGAGGCCACTCGAGCGGGAACGGCCTGACCCAGAACGCTAGGGCTCTGGTCGGTGACACCCGAAAGCCTGGTCGCCAAAAATCTGCTCGCGTCTTTCGAAACTTGGGCGTTCAACTCTGCCGAACCGACCTGATCAACGGCTCCCAGATCGGCCGAATCTGCGCCACCGACTCGAATCGCCGCGCCTGGGCAGACCAGCGTCAGGTCGGCATTCTGAACCTGATTTTCACTTGCCGGGATTTGCTGCCCGACCGTGAGTTTGAATTCCGGTGCGAGCAGGATGCCGGCTGCGAGCAGCGCGCTTACCGTTGCGAGCGAGGTTATTCGTGAACCAAGTTGTCTAGGCAAAGTCATCCCCCTCGCTCGATTCGTTGTCAAAAATCTCAGAGTCGCGTTGGTTGCCGCTGCGGGGCTTGCGGCTCGGTATCGCCAAGAGCACGAACATCAGGATTGCGGTCAGTTGGACACCCTTGGTGATCGACCAGGGCGACTCAACATTGGCCGCCGGTTGGGCTAGTTCGGCATTGGGCGAAATCACCCTCCAGAGCGAACCCAGATCGGTTGCGCCGAGTGACTCAAGCTCGGCAAGCGAATCGAGATTGGTGCTGACTCGTTGCGCGAACTCCAATTGAGTCTCGGTCTGCTCGACAGTTGGTTTCAAAAGGATGTAGCCGACTCCGAGCTCATTCAGTTTTTGAGCAAGTTGCTGGTTCGAGCCCAGGGCGAGGCGCGACACCAAGTCGCCGACGGCGGTTAGTTCTTCGGCAACTGCTTGGTTGCCAAGGCTGAATCCGTAAGCCAGATTCTGGTCATCCAAGTGCTGCCCATCGCCGGTGATCAACTGGGCGGTAAGAGTGTTTGCCTGATTTGAAGGGCGAATCTCCAAAAGCTTGAGGCGGCTGCCCGCTGATGCCTCGGCAAAAACGATGGCGGGCACTACTCGCCCGTCGGTGTGCTGCACCTGCACCGGATTCGCGGCCGCCGCGAACAGCATCGGTGCGATAGACGCGATGGATGCGCCAGCAGCTAGGGCCACCTTCAAGCGCTTTCGCTCGAGTGACTCGAGCGTGATCGCGACTGCTCCGATCAGTGCGAACGCGGCAAGCATGAGCAGGGCATACGGGCTGCCGTTCGAAGTCAGGCCAGAGCCCGTGACGTATTCGATGCGCTCGACTAGCCAAGCCAAACCGATTGCGATTAGCGCGAAGAGCCAGTAGACCAGCGCTCGGGCCGAGCGAGGGCCGGCGAGGGCGAATCCTGCCAGCAAGAGCAAGGATGCGGTCAACCAGATTCCGAGGCCGAACGGTTGGCCAACGCCTAGGTCAGCACCGCCGACCAGCAGCTGCCAGAATTGGTGGTTTGGCGAGCGAACGGGGATGCCCGGATCGGCGAACAGAGCCAGCGGTTGACCAACCGAAAACAGCAGGAACCAAATCTGCGGAGTCATTGCTGCCGCGAGTGGCAGCGGAATCCAGAGCAGGTAACCGAATCGGCGGATTCTGCCAAACAGAACCGCGCCGAGACCCAGAAGTAGCAGTGGAACGAGGCTCGGGGTGGAAACTCCGATTGCCATCAGCGTCAGACCGGCGACACCAATCCACGACCAAACCTGCGATTGGGTTCTGCCGGCGGCGTTACGTCCGAGTCCGGCAGCTCGAGCTACCGAAAGCACAAACCAAGGCAGAAGCATGCCCGAGATGACGGCACCGATACGCCCATCCGCGAGCGCGACGGTTAGGGCTGGCCAGAGCGCATAGCCGAGCGCTGCCAGATTGCGAATCCAGACCTTCGCCGTTACTAGCGACAACGCTTTCCAAGCACCGATGAATGCGATCGACCGGGCCAGCCAAAGCAGAACCGCAAGCGCAAGTGAAGGCTGCCAAGGGGTTAGTGAGCCGATTGCCAGAAGCACCCAGTTGAATGGGTCGCTCGGAGCGGCAAAGCCGAGACCTAGCTGCTGGAAACTCGAGCCGGCATGGGCGAACAGCGCAAACCAGTTATCCGAGAGAGGAAGGAGTGCCCCACCGGTGGCCGCGGGTGCCGTCGGAAACAGGGCGAAGCCGACGATGGCCAAGAGCGCAGCCAGCCAGATCGAGCCGCTCGAAACCAGGCCCTGTCGAGCCGCCGCCTCGCGGTCGGTGTCGATAGCGCCCTCCTGCAACAGCGGGCTAGACGAAGGTTCACCCGAGAGTTCATCAACCTCGTGAAGTTTCGCTTGCTTGACAGCAGCTCGACTGGCGCGCAGCGAATCAAAGTCGCTCAGCTTGAGCGAGCTCAGGCGCGAACGCTTGCGCCGAGAGGCCAACCGCCTGCCGATGGTGAAGAAACCCCAGATTGCCGATGAGATTTCTGACCAGATCCGGTTTGGACGTTTGGCGGCGACCGAAGCAATTGAACGAAGGATGCCGATTACCGGCAGAGCCAACCAGTAGGCCAGAGCCAGCGCAAACGGAAGATAGGCGAGTTTGAGGTGCACGTTGGCCTTGCGAATCGCTGTGCGCGGGCTGCCGCCGAGCCAGCGCTTGGCGCGGAGGCCCGCAAGCGAACGGCTCGAGTGCAGCAACCGAGCGTCGGTTGCCACGGCGACGCGGTGCCCGGCGAGACGCATCCTGAAGCCAAAGTCGATGTCGGCTGCCAGGTTCGGGGCACTTTCATCGAGGCCACCGACTTTTTCGTATGCGTCCACCCGAACCAGCATTCCTGCAGTTCCGATAGCTAGCACATCGTCGGCCGAGTCGTGCTGCGACTGATCAATCTGCCCCCGCGCCGAATTGAATGCCTCGAGACTCGAGGTGAGGGTCAGGCCCACCTGCTCTAGGATTCTTGGGTTCTGCCAATTGAGCTGTTTGGGGCCGACGAGAGCCACTGAAGGCGAGAGCTCGACGGAGTGCAGAAGTCGCTCGAGGGTGTCTTGCTCTGGCGCGGAATCATCGTGCAGCAACCAAAGCCAGCTCGACTCGACCTCGTTTGGCGAACCAGCAAAACTGCCGCCGAAGTGTTCGCTGGCTTTGCGCAGTGCTTGCGCGAGATTCTTGACCGGCCCGCATTCAAGCACCTCGAACCCGGTGTTGTCGAGTGGTCGGGTTTCGGCGTGTGCTGGGTCTGACTGCTTCTTGTTGCCAGAGGTTTCAACGATAAGGATGCGATCCGCGGATCTGCTCTGCTCTCTGAGCCGCTGCAGGGTCGTCGCCAATTCGTCGACGTTGCCGTTGGCAACTACGACTGCGGTGACGAAGGACTTCATGGCCGGCTAGAAGATGCCGGGTTACGCGCGCTTCTTGAGCTTGCGGCGCTCGCGCTCTGAAAGGCCGCCCCAGATTCCGAAACGCTCGTCGTTAGCTAGCGCGTACTCGAGGCACTGCTGCTTCACATCGCAGCCGGCACAAATTCGCTTGGCGTCGCGAGTGGAGCCACCCTTTTCTGGGAAGAAAGCCTCAGGATCGGTCTGCGCACAAACCGCATCGGCCTGCCAGGCAAGCGGGTTGGTGTCTTCACCGTCTGAGTATGCCCCCGAGACGCCGAGCCGCAGAACATCGATAAACCAGTTTTCGGGCACTCCGTTGCGACTGTCCATGTTGTTCCTATCTAACTTTTTACCAAGCCCCCAGCTGGATTTTCTAAATCCCTGACTCGATTTTTGATCGGGTCAAACCAGCGTCTCGATTAGTTGCGTCCGTGTAATTACACCGATGTAGTTCGGTCTCTGTCAAGTTGGATTTTCTAAACATTAAGGGCGAGGTTAAGGGTCGGCAGTTAGCAAAAAACCACGAGATCGTGCCCGAAGTAGTGGCAACCGAACAGTTTGGGCCTGTTTTCGGCTTGATTTGTGGGGATTCGCGACGAAACTGTTCGAAAAAGGTCGGGAGTATCCTTTAGAAATGAGTGTTTTAGTCACCGGTGGCGCTGGTTACATTGGTTCGCACGTTGTGCGATTGTTACAAAATCAAGGTGCTGAAGTGGTCGTCGTGGATGATTTTTCGACGGGCCTAAGTGACCGAGTCGGCACTGCCAACCAGATTCAGCTCAACCTCGCCGAGCCCGGTGCGCAACAGGCTCTCGAGCGAGGCATCCGTGAACACGGTGTCAACGCGGTGATTCACCTCGCCGCACGCAAGCAAGTTGGCGAGTCGGTCGAAAAGCCAGAGCTCTACTACGAGCAAAACATCGGGGGCATGGCAAACCTGCTCTCGGCGATGCGCGAAACCGGTGTCACTCGAATGGTGTTCAGTTCGAGCGCGGCAACCTACGGCATGCCCGATGTCGAACTGGTTTCCGAGGATCTACGGTGCGAGCCAATCAACCCCTATGGTCAAACCAAGCTGGTTGGCGAGTGGATGACGGCAAACGCGAGTCGTGCCTGGGGCCTTCGAGTTGCTAATTTGCGCTACTTCAACGTGGCTGGTGCGGGCTGGCCCGAGCTTGCCGACACCGCGGTGATGAATCTGGTGCCAATCGTCTTCGCGGCGCTGAAAAACGGCCAACAGCCCAAGGTATTCGGAACCGACTACCCGACCCCAGACGGTTCCTGCATCCGCGACTACGTACACGTGCTGGACCTTGCCGAAGCGCACATTGCCGCGCTCGGCTACCTGGAACGCGATGATCGTGCGCACGAGACCTTCAATGTTGGCACCGGCGTCGGTTCGAGCGTTCTCGAAGTGCTTGCCGAGATCAAAACAGTTACCGGAATCGATTTCGACATCAACTACGCAGATCGTCGCGCGGGTGACCCACCCAGACTCTGCGCGGATGTTTCAAGAATTGCCGAAACCATGGGCTGGTCTTCGAAGCGCAACCTGCACGAGATTATCGACTCGGCTTGGCAGGCGATTAGTCGGTAAAGCGACCGGCAGCGATAAACAGCTCGCCCGAACCGGCGAGCGAAAAGTGACGCGCATCCTCTGACATGTAAGCCGCTTCGCCGCGCGCGAGTTCGAGGCGCTCCCCCAGCGAGTTGGTAACACTCACGAGACCCGCGGTGCACAGCAGCACACTTGGTTTGGCCAGGTTGATTTCGGCCAGCAGGTTCGCCGAAGACAGCGTGGCTCGGTAAAGCTCGAAGTCAGTGGCGGCCGTTTCGTAACTCATGAGCCCGCGCGCGAGTTCTTTTGGTTTGACCAGCGGAACCGGCTCGGCTTCGAAGTTCAAAACCCTGGTCAACTCGGTCACATCGATGTGCTTTGGTGTTAGACCACCGCGCAAAACATTGTCGCTGTTTGCCATGATCTCGACTCCGAGACCAGCAAGATAGGCGTGGATGTTGCCTGCGGGCAAATACAGCGCCTCGCCCGGTGCCAGCACGACGTGGTTCATCAGCAGCGCGATCACGACACCGGGGTCACCAGGGTAAAGCTCGTTGAGTCGCGCAGCCAGCTCGAATCGAGCACTGAAATCCGCCAGTCCGCTGAGCTCGGAGTTGAACCCCGTGAGGTCGCGACCGTCGGTGCCGTAGCCAAGAACTGCCATGGTCAGCGCACGCAGACCACCTTGCTCAAACGCATCCAGCCAGCCGCGCGAAATTGAGACGAACGCATCTGAAACCTCTGGAGCCTCGACCATGTCGAGAAGCAGGTTGCGAATTTGCGCCTCGGGCCTGAACCCGCAAAGCGCCTCGAAATTGGTGAGCGCCACGATCATCTCGGGCTTGTGATTGGCATCCTTGTAGTTTCGATTCGAAGCCGATAGCGGGATGCCCAACGCGTTCTCGCGTTCGAAGCCCTCTCTAGCCTGAGCGACGCTTGGATGCGCCTGGATCGAAAGCGGTGTTTCGGCGGCCAAAATCTTGAGCAGAAAACTCAAGTTCTTGCCCAAAAGGTCGGCGAGCGACTTGACCTCGGGCCCTTCGATCATGGTCGGCGAACCTGGATGGGTGCCGAACCAAACCTCAGCCATCGGGCGACCGGTTTCGGCAACACCGAAGTAGTCGGGAATCAGAGTTTTGGATCCCCAAGCGTAGTCGCGCGGCTGATTGTGAAGTTTGATGATCATGCTGCCTCAAGCCTATTTGGTCACAAAATAGACTGAAGGCTATGTCAACTTTGACCGAGCCGATTCGCGTAGTCTTCAACACGCGCGAGCCGGGCTACCGGTTCAGGACCTGGGTCGCATACATCGCGGTTTTCACTCTTTTTGCGGGCGATGCCGTTCGCTACTCGATCGGCTGGTGGGGTTGGGGCGCGCTTCTGGTGGCGCTGGCAATCAGTTCATTCACCTTGTTCTTCAAATCAAAGCGTGCGGGGCACGAAGGTGCCGTCACGTGGTTCAGGCGAGTGCCGGGCAGCCTTTACGCGCTGCTGGCCTGGATGGCACTCAGCATCATCTGGTCGAACTACCAAGAGATCTCTGCGCTTGCCCTGGTGTCTCAGCTAGCCACCACGATGTTTGCCCTGTTTTTGGCCGGAATGTTCTCGTGGCGCCACCTGCTTCGCGTTTTCGCAAACAGCATCCGCGCCATCTTGGTGCTCTCGATTCTGTTCGAGCTCTACGCCGCCGCGATCGTGCGCGGCCCCATTGCTCCGATCTTTGGCAACTTCGAGGGCGATAAGCCGCCGGCTGCCGACTACTACTGGACCAGGGCACACCTATTCGATGGCGAACGCGTGCAGGGCATTGTCGGCAATGCCAATCTGCTGGCCTACGTGAGCATGATTGGCCTGATTGTTTTCGCGGTTGAGTTCGCAATCTGGGCGGCTCCGCGCTGGCTCAGCGCCGGCAGCTTCGGCCTTGCGCTGCTGTGCTTCGGGCTCGCCAAATCCGCGGGTGTCACCTTCGCGCTGGCCGCCGTTATCGTCTCGGCTTTCGTGTCGATCGCGGCAGAGGGCAAGCCAAAAGAAACCAGACACCGGTACTACCGCTTTGCTTGGTTCTCGGCCGGCATCGTGGCGTTCTTCATACTGGTCTATCGCGCCGAGGTCTTCGACTTCTTCGGCAAGAGCCCAGACATGACGGGACGAAGCGGCATCTGGAAGTTGGTGCTTGGCCTAATTGCCGACCGCCCGATCCTGGGTTGGGGCTGGATCAGCCACTGGGTGCCTGGCGTTGAACCGTATGCCGGGCTCGTCGTGATCAACGGTGTGCCCTACTATCAGGCACACAATGCCTACCTTGACGTGGTGCTGCAGCTCGGCGTTGTGGGTGGGTTGATTTTCGCATCCCTGCTGCTGGTGACCTTCGTGAAGATTTGGCGGTTGGCGGTGCGCCACACGAGTGCGCTTTACCTGTGGCCAATCCTGGTCTTTGTAGGAATTCTGGCTCAGAACCTAACCGAAAGCAGGATGCTGATTGAGATCGGCTGGGTGTTGCTCGCGCTGTTTGCCATCAAGGCCAACGAGCCGAGCGATGCGCTAGAACCGAAGGGCAAGACTCCTAAAAGAGTTCGTTTGCTCTATCAAGGTCTTCTGCGAAATCTATCTCGACCGCGTAAAGGTCGCTGATATCGACAGCCTTGAACTTCAGGGCATCTAGTTCGATGGCGAGTTCGATTCCGCGCTCGAAGTAATCCTGTTCACCGACCTGCTCGAGGCGCTCGATGAGCTTGCTCTTGTCTTTGCCTGACACGAAGTTGATTCCAACGGCCTCACCCAAACCTCCGGTGACGGTCTTCGACAGTTCGCTGATGTAGCCAGCGAGGTCGAGGGTGTACTTCACTTCTTCGTCGCTGACCTTAGAGGTGTTAACCACGACAAAGGACTGGTCGTCCTCGATCATCGGGGTGACGCGGGTGAGCACCTGTGGGTCAAAGACCACGTCGCCGTTGAGCCAGAGCACTCCGCCGTCTGGCGCCGCGCGCAGGGCCTTGAGCAGGCTCTTCGAGGTGTTGGTTTGGTCGTAGTACTCGTTGTAGACGAAGGTGGCCTCAGGAAAACGCTCGATGATTGCCTCGAGCTTGTATCCAACAACAATCAAGACGCGATAGGTGTCGCCAAAGGCGGTCTTCAGGTTGTCGATCTGCTGCTTCATGATCGAACGACCGTCGCGCAGTTCGGTGAGCGGCTTTGGCAGTGGGCGGGCTAGTCGCGTGCCCATGCCTGCCGCGAGAATGACAACCTGTTTAGACATGCGACTAAGTCTAGGGAATGACCAGAACTTGACCGACTCTAATCGTGTCGCTGGTCAGGTTGTTAGCCGTTCGAATGGCATTGACCGTCACTCCGAATCTGACCGCGATTCTGGTCAGGGTGTCACCGCTAACCACCGTGTAACGGCGAACTGTGGCTGTGGGGGTCGGTGTGGCCGTTGGGTTGGCCGTGGCCGTCGCGCTTGGCGTAGCGGTAACCGTGGGTCGCGGAGTCGCGGTTGAGGTTGGTCTTGGCGTGGCCGTCGGTCCACTCGGCGAAGGCGAAACCGATCCGGTCGGAGTCGGGGTCGGGGTTGGGTCAACCACCACAGCACCTGCTCGTCGGCCGGTTGGAATCAGGTCGGCGAACTGCTGGCTAACGGTCAGCGCAGCGAACGAGGTCATCGGAGTCTGGTTCTGCAACGCCTTATAGGCCGCGAAGTTACCCACCAGCTGCTTGCGGCCGGCCGTGATCAGCCAGTAGTTCTTGTCCGGGGTTCGAATAAATCGGCCCACTTGCTGCTCTGACTTGTTTAGCGTGGCGCAGGTAAGTTCGCCAACTGGAGTCGTAGGCCCAGGGTAAATCGCGGCAATCGCCGAATCGATCGGGTACAGGACGCCCGCGTTCACCAGGTAAATCTGGTCATCGCACTTCAGCTTGAAGCCCGTGTAGTTTGCTATGCGGGTGTATCCCTTCAGCTCGGCAACCGATAGCGTGCGAGGGGTTACCCGGCCGTTTACGGCGAGACCGAGAGCGGTTGCCTGTGCGGCATCCGGAATCATTACGAGTTTGTTGTTGTCGACCAGCCAGTACATCGCCGAGCGAACCCTATCGCTCAGGGCTCCTTGAACTAGCGAGCCAGGCGGCAGTGCGATTCCGCCAAGTTCAATCTGGTTGATGGCGCTCTCGGTGAGTACCTGGGTGGTCGGGGTGCCGAGCTGCGGTGTCAGCCTCACTCGGTCTGACGTGGTCTTGACGACTTGACGAGTTGCACCGCGCACGAAGAACAGGGTGCGGTCGGTGCTGGTGCGAACGAACGCGGGAGCGGTTAGCGCAGTCGGCAGGGTGGCAATTCGGTTGAACAGTGCGTTCGGCAGCGTCGGTGGCTGCTCGACAAACTCGGCCGGATTGGTGACCTCGCGCTTACCCGCAGAGGTCAGAAGCCAGGTCTTGCCGGACTCATCCTGTGCAAAACTCAGCACCGGCACCTTGCTCGCCGTCATGCTCAGCCCGGCTGTCGACATGGTGCCCGTGGTTGGTTCAAACCAAGGCGCGAGGTTCAGATCCTTGGCGACCGCTGCCGGCAGCTCGTAGGCTAGGCCGTCCAAGAAAATGTTGGGGTTCTTGGTGTCACGGTTGATGAACATAGTCGCGTTCTTGATTACCGGCGGACCCCACGGCAGGTAGTTGAAGGCTCCGATGCGCAGACGCGTCGAGATCTGCGGCAGGGTGATTCCGTTCGCGGTTGCCGAGGCGGCATCCAGAATCTCGCGCTTGAATCCACCCGAAATCAGATAGCTGTCGGATGCGTTACCCGCAACGTAGGCCGAGACCTGACCGCCGTCGGCTAGCGCTGCCAGCTGCGAAGAGGTCAGCTGCACGGCGAGGTCACAGCTCAAACCAAAGTTGGTTACCTGGTTGCAGTCGTTGAAGGTGAACTTTCTGCCGTCATCGACGAAGAAGAACCGGTTCGTTGCCGATTTGACCAAGCGACCGACCGTGCCAGATTCGACGAAGGTGGCGAGGTAGTCATCGCTGATCACTCCGAGCGGGCCAAGCGGCGCAAGAGCCTTCAGAACTGCCGGATCAGAAATTTTGTAGCGGTTGTTGTCGACGATCAGGTAGGTGTCGCTGGTTCGACTCTTCAACAAGAAGCCACCAGCAACAGGGTCACCGAACCAGTCGGTGTAGAAGCGCCAGAAGTTACGGTTGCCGTATGCGCTGCAGGAGTCACCGGTGCCGTAAAGGTTGCGCATCGCTGCGTCGTTCGGGGTGTACGGCGTGTAGTAGTAGAGCGACGCGGTGGCCTGGCTCTTGATCAGAACCGGCTTGGTTCCGCAGGATGCGTTCGGGTGGAACCTGATATTCGAGGTTCGGCCGACTCGAAGGTAGGTGAACGAGCCGCGAGGGTCGCCGTACCACTGGAACTGGCCGGCACCGTAGTAGAGCTGGTTGAACAGTCCAGCCTTGACCCGACCGCACTGGTTGTTCGGGTCAATGTCTGGGCAGGCATAACCGAGGGCGGCCCGATACATGCGCTCGGTCGGGTTGGCTGCTTGGATCAGCCCCTGCTCTTTCTGCAGGGTCACAATCAGCACGCGCGGGTTGATTTTGCAGGCGCGAGCCACATCGTGAATGATCTGCGCGGCAGTCTGGTCTCGCTTTGCCGGCATCGCCTCGCAGCGGCCGTCCTCGCCATCCTTGGCCGGGGTGTCCATGACATAGTTGCGGATGCACTTCGGGCCACCGTCGCCATCGCGACAAACCGGAACCTTGCTCTCTAGAAAGCGCTGGATGTCGGCAACCGTCATGGTGCCAAAGTCATAAAAAACACTGTCGCTGATGATCAGACCGGGGTCGAAACGGGATGCGTCAGCGGCCGCCGCTGCCTGCGGCTTAGCCCCAGGCAGCTCGGTTAGCGCGGGCAGGGCGGTCAGGCTCGTGGCAAGCAGCATCACCGCGGTGATCTGCGCCCAGATGCGCTTTAGTTTGACCGTCATGTCGATGGTTTTCCGTCTCTAGTTGAAGCAGTTGGGGCTAAGGAATGGTCACGGCCGAGGCGGCCGAGGTTCCTTTGTAACCTTCTGATTCATAGGTGACGGTTACCAAACCGGCACCCTTTGGAAGATTGGTGTAGCTCAGGTTCATCGGAAAACACTGGGTGTCTGAGACGTTTGCCTCGGCCTTCACGGTGAGCGTCTCGTTGCTGTTAGCGCCCTGGAAGGTAAGCGTGCAGGTGCCAGAGCTCTCGGCAATGCCGACCACCTGGGCAATCACGCTGATCGACTTGGCCGAGGTGTCGACATCGGCCATCATGATTTCGACCTTGGCGTTTCGCTTGTTGACCGCCTGAGTTTCGGTTGGCTCTGGCTCGGTGGTTTCGGTCGCAGCGGGCTCGGTCGGAGCAACTGTCATCGAGTCGCTCGGGCTAACGTTGGTTCCCCAATTCGGATACAGCAGGCTGCAGCCAGCCACGGAAGCGATGCCGAGTAGCACAACGAACAGCAAGAACTTCTTCATGTTTGGTCCTCCGAGGCAGGGTCACTTTCAAGGTTAACCATGACGACCTGTAAAGAACCTGTGAACCGCCGTTAGAGAGTTTGCAACTGCTTCAGGGTCTGCTCGCGATTGCCGTGCACGGCCGCCCAAACCGCCTTGCGATACTTGCCGGTGGCGAGAGTCCAGACCTGCTCTGGCGCATCCTTCAGCAGTTTTGCCGAGCGTTTGTGCAGCTCATCGAAAAACTCCTGATCGGTGACCGGAATCGACTCAACGAACAGCGGAAGATCTAGCGAGATGATTCGGCTGAGCCAGGTCATGTGCACCTCTGGAATGATGAATCCGCGCTCTACCGACAGGCGCAGGATTCGATCGATTTGCTCCATAGAAAGCAGGCGGTCTTGCAGGCTCTTGAGCTCGGTTCGGCGTTTTGAGAGGCTCTCGCCCTCGGCACGCACGCGCCAGAAATAGGATGCCTTGCGCATCACGTCGAACTGCTTGGCGGCAAGGTAGGCAGTTACCACCAGTGTCATGTCCTCGTAGGCCACACCGACCGGAAACTTTAGTTTGTTGTCTTGCCAGAACTGCCAGTTGTAAAGCTTGTTCCAGCTGGTGGCATCGCCAAGAATCTCGGGCAGATCGTTCACCGAGATGCCGCTGCGATCCTCTTTGAAGAAGGATGCCGTCGAAGTGCGATCGAAGTAGCGCGCGCCGTAGAAGCAAACCGCCTTGCCGACCACCAGCGGACTTCCCGAGGATTCAGCTTGCTTGACCATGCGGCGAACCGCGCCGAGCGGCAGCAGGTCGTCGCTGTCGAGAAACATCACGTAATCGGAGTCTTCGACTCGAGCTAGGCCGGCGTTACGGGCCGCTCCCAAACCTGCGTTTTCTTGAGTTACCACTCGCATGAACCGGGTTCGGTACATGAACCGGTCGATTATGGCTGCCGAGTTGTCGGTCGCCCCGTCGTTCACGACGATTAGCTCGAGGTTTGGCCAATTCTGTGCCCTGGCCGAGCGAAGACAGTCGGCCAGAAAACTCTCGACGTTGTAGACCGGGATGATGATCGAGACCTTGGGCAGGTGCGAGGCGCGCCAGGTGCTGCGAAAACGAACCCACCAAACCATGCGCAGCCAAGCATATTTGACGCCAGGCACGGGGCCGGCCGCTAGAATCTTGCGGGCGATTAGTTTGAGCTGGTGCATTAGTTGACTCCGAAAAGCTGGTCTACGACTCGCGCCGCGGCTCGGCCGTCTTCGAGCAGGTTGAACTTGCGCTGCCAAGCGTGATACTTCTCGCGATAGATTACGGCCAGGTCGGGCAGTTTGCTCAACGCATCCACGACTTCTGAATCGCGCTTGAGAATTGGGCCAGGGGCTTCGCCCTCGAAATCGAAATAGAAGCCGCGTTCGGCTCGATAGCGCTCGAGATCGGGAGCCAGGAACAGCACCGGCTTGCCGGTAACCGTGAAATCAAACATCACGCTCGAATAGTCGGTGACCAAGACATCGGCTGCGATGTAGAGCTCGGTCACGTCGGGGTACTTGGTGACGTCGATGGCACGCCCGGCGACCGATGACTTGTGCGCCGCGTGGGTGTTGGTGTGGCCGCGATAGATCATCTGAAAGCCGGCGGGCAATTCGATGTTTTCGTCCATGAAGTTGACCGATTCCCAGTTGCCGGTCGCGCTGCGCTTGAAGTCTCGCCAGGTCGGTGCGTAGAGCACGACGGTGGTCTTCGGGTCGGTGATGCCAATTGATTCACGGATGCGTTGGCGGTACTGCCCGTCTGCGGTGGTCAGCCGGTCGTTGCGCGGGTATCCGGTTTCGATGATCTTGCCCGAGTAGCTAAACGCCCCTGGAAAAACCTTGGTGCAGTATTCGTTCGGCGAGATTAGGGCATCCCAGTAAGAGGCCTCGCGATCCATCGTGTCGAGGTAGCTCTTGGTGAGGTTGTTGTTCGGAATCTCGCGACCCAGGCGCTTGAGTGGCGTTCCGTGCCAGGTTTGCAGGTAAACCTGACCGGGCACCTTTCTGAAGTACCACGGAAAGTTCGTGTTATTCACAAGGTATCTGCAGGTCGCGATCGCCTGCAGCCAGGCCTTCGAACCGTGCTTGACTCCCACAGCCCCTTCGGGTGCCTTGGTTTCGGGGCCGGTTGTCCAGAACAGTTTGAGATCAGCGGGAAGTTCGCCGGCAGCCTTGCGCCGAAGCACCTCTCGATAGATGTCGAGCGGGTTGTCGCCGATTACCTTGCCCTGGAACGACTCGAACAGGATTGCGTTCTCGAGCGCATCCCCGTTGCCTGGTTTGTACTGGAGTTTGCGCAGCCAGTCGGCACGCCTGCGGCGAAGGGCACCGAGGATGCGGGTCGGCGAATAGGTCTTGGCCAGCCTGACGAGGTTCAAGAGGCGCTCCTGGTTCCGACCCGCGAGCGGTCAACGGTCTTGGTTGCACCGCGCAAAAAGCCCAGAATGAAACCCCAACCCCAACTGAGGTGCATGGTCGGCAAAACGATCAGAAGCGCGATTCGAGACTTCAGACTAAGACGGCTAGCCGTGACGGCAAGCCCCGCGATGGCGGTCAGGTAGGCGGCCGAGAGCATGATGGCGAGTGGATGCCCAAGCGCAATCAGAACCAGGCTGGCGATGAGCGACAGCACCAGAAGTGGTGGCAAGAAATAGCGCTTGGATGCCCTGCCCGGATCACGCTTGGTCAGGTCGCCTCGCCAAACCCCCGTCGAGTAGAACTGCTTGGCGAGCTTTGAGAAACGGCCGCGCGGCCAGTAAACCACCTCAAGTTCGGGGCTGAACCAAACCAATCCGCCGGTTTGCTTGATGCGCTGGGCAAGATCCCAATCCTCGCCGCGGATAATCTTCTCGTCGTAGCCACCCACACGTATGAGCGCTGACTTTCTGAAGATGCCGAGGTAGGCGCTCTCGGCCTCACCGGCCTTGCCGCCAACGTGATAGGCCGCGCCGCCGATGCCAAATCTCGAGGTGTACGCCCAGGCAACGGCGCGCTGGAATGCGCTTCGCCCGCGAGCGGCCATGACTCCGCCGAGCAGGTCGGCGCCGGTTTCTTGCAGTATCCGCATGCCGTTTTCGAGGTAGCCAGGCATCGGCTCGCTGTGCGCATCCACACGAACTATGTAGTCGAAGCGGGCCTTCGCGATGGCCGCGTTTAGGCCAACAGTGGTCAGACCGCGAGGGTTGTCGAGCAGCACCACTCGCTTGTCGACAGCCAGTTGCGCCGCGATCTCGTTTGTTTTGTCGGTGGATGGGCCGAGGGCAAGAATTAGCTCGAGTTTGCCCGAGTACTCCTGCCCCAAGATGGCACCGACCGCGTCTGCGAGGTGGGCCTCCTCGTTGAGCACGGGCATAATCACCGTGAGCGCTGGAAGAGTTGGCATCTTTAGTCGATCGTGCTGGAACCGGTGTGCTTGTTGTAGGCGTCGACGACGGTCTGCGGATCGCCATCCATCATCAAGGTTCCCTTTTCGATCCAGATGACGCGGTTGCAGGTGTCGAGGATTGATTTCATCGAGTGGCTTACCAGGAACAGGCTGCCGGCCTTGTCGCGCATCTCACGCATGCGGGCTTCGCTTCGAGTTCTAAACTCTTGGTCACCAACTGCAAGAGCCTCGTCGACAATCAAAATCTCGTGGTCTCGCGATGCCGCAATCGAGAAGCGAAGGCGGGCCGACATGCCCGAGCTGTAGGTGCGCATCGGCAGGTCGATGAACTCTTCGAGGCCGGCGAACTTCGTGATCTTGTCGACGTCTTCGAGGATTTGCTTCTTGCTGAAACCAAGCGCAAGGCCGCCGAGCACGATGTTCTTTTCGCCGCTTAGGTTCGGCATCAGAACAGCGCCAACACCTAGCAGGGTTGGTCGCGCCGAAGAGTAAATAGCTCCGCCGCTGGTCGGGGTGAGCCCTGCGATAGCTCGCATCAGGCTCGACTTGCCCGAACCATTCGAGCCGATGATGCCAATCGATTCACCCTCGTAGACGGTGAACGAAACGCCCTTGATGGCGTGCACTTCACGAAGACCCATCTTGCGCGAGAACAAGCCACCGCCGGCTGCCGCGCGGCTTGCCTTTCGCCCGCTCGAGAAAACCTTGTATGTGATGTGCACGTCATCGACTACGACGACGGGCTTAGCGCTAGTCTTCGCGGCCATAGCGCTCCTCGGCTTTCCAGAAGAAGAACACGCCAATCACCAGCGCACCGACCGACCAACCAATTGAGGTCCACCAAAGGAAAGGTGTGGCCTCATGGCCCAGAACTAGCAGGCCACGCGATAGTTGGATCAGGTCGTAGATCGGGTTGAACTGCAGCACCGCAAGCGCGGTCGGCCACGGAGCTAGCACCTGCTCAAGGCTGAAGAAGATGCCTGATGTGTAGAAAAGCACTCGAACCGTGAACGGCAGCAGCTTGTTGATGTCGATGATGTGCACGGTCAATCGGGCAATGATCATGGCGATGCCGAGGTTGAACATGGTCATCAACAGCAGCACCGGAATCATCAAGAGCCACTTCCAGGTGATGCCCTGGCCAAAGATCACGAGGCTGATCATCAGCAGCGCAATCTGCGGCAGAGCGTTCAAGAATTGGCGAATCACTGCCGATACCGGAAGCAACACTCTCGGGAACGACAGCGAGCGAACCAAGCCGGTATTGCTGGTGACCGAGGTCGCGCCGCTGGTCATTGAACCGCTGATGTACGAGAACAGGAACACGCCGGTGAGCAAGAACGGGATGAAGTTCTCGGGACGGTTAGCGCCCATGAGAACGCCGAAGATTAGGCCGTAAACCAGTGCCTGCAAGGTCGGCAGGATGATGTTCCACCAGCGACCCAAGCGGTTTTTCGCGTTTGCGGCTTGGTTGGCATAAACCGACATGGTCATCGCGAAGTCTCGGCGCTTCCAGGCTTGGCCCAGATAGTCGAGGAACGCTGGTCGAGCACCGACTCGTTTGAGTCCGTGCTCGCGTGCGAATTCTGCGAGGCTCATCCCGAAAAGTCTATCCCTGAGCCTTGAGCGACTTCTGAATCAGCGCTCGGATCGCCTTGAAGTTCGGGTATGCGGGGTCGATGGTCGGCGGCACCAACTCGAGCTTGTCGATACCCTGTGCCCGAGCCTTGCGGGCCAGGTTGAAATAGGTGCCGATCATGTCCGATGGCACATCGGTCTTGATCAGTTTTTCACCGGCGACGGCAACCTGGCTGAAGTGCAGGGCCAGGTTCACGGGGCCGACCTGGTCGAGAATCGCATCCTCGACCTCGCGCTGGCGACGCATGCGGTCATAGTCGTTAGTGGTGTGGCGCGAGCGGGCGTACCAGAGCGCGGTATAGCCGTCCATCTGCTGAACGCCTGTTTCGATCCAACCCTTCACATCGCTGAGGTCTTCGCGCTTGCCACCAATCGGCAGGCGCTCCTTGACGTCGATGCGAACGCCGCCGAGCGCATCCACCAGATTGGCAAACGCCGCCATGTCGATCATGACGAAGGAGTGAATCTTGAGACCGGTCACCCAGGCGACGGCGTCGCGAGTCGCTTCGATGCCTGGAGTTGAACCTTGCGCCACGGCGTTCGGGTAAAGGTCGGCGTGGTTGTCGGTGACGTCTTTGTAGATTGCGTTGATCAGGCAGCTGTCTCCGCAACGCCAGCCGTTGGGGTAAACCTTGCGCATCGGTGACCCCTCGACAAACTGAACCTTCTGCAGGTTACGCGGGATTCCGATGTTGACCGCGTGACCGGTCAACGAGTCCACACTGATTACGGAAATCGAATCAGGTCGGATGCCGAAGCGGTCTTTGCCCGAGTCAGCGCCCAGAAGCATGATGTTGTAGCGACCATCGGTTGGCAGATAGACACCCTTTTGCACGAACATCGTGTTGAGCACACCGCTCGCGCTAGCCGTGAGGTTCGCAGCCGAAGCGAAGCCGCTGGTCACCACTCCGCTGATCGCAACCATCGCAATCAGAACAATCCAGCGGTCACGGCTCGGCAGTCGGGTGAGCTGCAGCAGCCTCAGCGTGTCTAGCGCGACCAGCGCGTACATCGCGGTCAGCGTGACTAGAACCACGGTTAGCGCGGTCATGAACCAAGACTGGGTGGCGATCGCTGCCAACAACTGGCCGTCGAACGGCAACACCAAAATACCGAGCAAGAGCACCAGAGCCCAGAATCCGATGGTGGCAACCAGAACCACTCGCGCGAACTTGCGGTTGCCGGCCAGCAGCTGCGCCGAACCGGGCACCAGGAAAGACAGCAGCAGCAACCACCAAGCGCGCTTTCGCAGCTGCTTGGGATTGGCTCGTTCTAGATTGCGAAACGGGCTTCTGGCGAAGGCCGCCTGCGATGAATTGGAGTTACTCAAATTTGTGATTTCAGGTTCGCATTCTTTTCGGCGACCTGCTCCTTAAGAAGTTCGCTGTAGTTGGCGAGGTCACGGCTCAGCTTGTCATCGAAGGCACCGAGGATGCGTGCCGCGAGCAACGCCGCGTTCTTGGCTCCGCCAATGGACACGGTAGCTACTGGGATTCCGCCAGGCATCTGCACGATCGAGAGCAGTGAGTCGAGTCCGTCGAGCTTAGCCAGCGGCACCGGAACACCGATAACCGGAAGCGTGGTGACCGAGGCCAGCATGCCCGGCAGGTGTGCCGCGCCACCCGCGCCCGCGATGACCACCTTGAGCCCGCGGTCTGCCGCGGCCTTGCCCCATTCGATCATGCGCTCGGGAGTGCGGTGCGCCGAGAGCACCTCGACTTCAAATTCGATTCCGAAATCCTTGAGAACCGCGGCGGCATCCGACATCACGGTCCAGTCCGAATCCGAGCCCATTACAACGCCGACTAGTGGGTTTGCCATGACTGCTCCTAAAGGATTCGCGAACCCCTAAATTTTAGTTTTTAGTCTCGCAAAACAGCGGCAGCGGCACGTGCCTGCTCGAGCGCCAGCTCTGCCGAATCGGCGAGCACCGTGACGTGACCCATCTTGCGCCCCTTGCGTGCGCCTTTGCCGTAGGTGTGAAACTTGGCCAGTGGATGCGCCTGCATCGCCGCACCAAATCGCGAAACGAAGTCGTTTTGGTCGTCTACTCCGAGCAGGTTGACCATCACCGCACAGTTGGCGCGGGCCTGGGTCGAACCGAGTGGCAAATCGCTCACGGCGCGCAGGTGCTGTTCGAACTGGCTGGTCACCGAGCCCTCGATTGAGAAGTGACCCGAGTTATGCGGACGCATGGCTAGCTCGTTGATTAACAGACGACCATCGCGACTCTCGAACATCTCGACCGCGAGCACACCGGTCACACCCAGGCCATCGGCGACGGTGCGAGCGATCTCGGCCGCTTGCTGCAAGCGTTCGGCATCGACGTTCGGCGCCGGCGCAATCACCTCGGCGCAGACTCCGTTCTGCTGGTTGGTTTGCACGAGAGGCCAGGACTCGAACTCTCCGTTTGGGCGACGGGCCGAAAGCTGAGCCAACTCGCGAACGAAGTCAACCTTCTCTTCGGCGAGCAGGCTGCCGCCGACCGATTCCAAGATGTTCGGGCTGAGCCAGTCGGCCGCATCGGCGACCGACCTGACCACACGAACACCCTTGCCGTCGTAGCCACCAATCGGAGTCTTCAGGATTGCGACTCCCCCGTTTTGGTTAATGAAGGCTTCGAGCTGCTCGGCGGTTTGGATCTCAGCCCAGGCCGGCATCGGCAGGCCAAGCTCGGTCAATCGCTGGCGCATGTGCAACTTGTTTTGAGCAAACGCGAGTGCTTTCGAAGGCGGCTGAACGCTAAAGCCGCGTGACTCCAGTTCACGCAGCACCGAGAGGGGCACGTGCTCGTGGTCGAAAGTAATGACATCAACCGATTTAGCGAACTCGAGAACCACTTCGAGCTGGTTGTAATCGCCGACCATGGTGGCGCCCAGCCCGGCCGATGAACCCTCGGTCTCGGCGAGCACTCGAACATCGAGGCCCAGGTGAATTCCTGGTGCAAGCATCATTCGGGCGAGCTGTCCGCCGCCAATTACGCCAACGACTTTCGGCTTTTGCGATTTGGTCATCTTTGCTCCTAGCCCAGCAGCTTCTTGAGTTCGGCCGCGACAGTTCTGGCCTTGGCCAGTCGTGCGAATTCGATCTCGCCCTGGTCGGCAGTGACCAGAATGAGCGTTGATTTGGATTCGACTCGAACGTCAAGAATCTTCGAGAGCGAAATCCTGCGAGCGGCCCCGAGCAGGCGATCGCGAATGAAGACGTTGGCGTTGGTGATCTCGAGCCAGGTGGCGAGATACTTCACAACCGGAAAAAACCAGAATGCCAAGGCGATGGCGGCCGCCACGGCATAGAAGAGTGTGGTGAGCCAGGCTGCGGATGCGTCACTCGGCAACCTCGGGCCGATGACGGTGAGAGCCGCGCTCTCGGCGGCAAGCAGCAGCATCGGCAGCACGAGTGTGGTAGCCCGCGCACGAATGCGCGCGTACCGAAACTCTGAAACGAAACCCGATGAACTCACTCGTTAATTGTGCCGTAAGTGCATGATGTCGCCGGCAGCGACCGCGCGAACCGCATCCTCGTGGTCAAACAGCACCTGAAGTCGACCCGAGAAATCGATGCCCTTGGCAACGCCGAGTCGCTCGCTCGAGTCTGGCAAAATCACGCGGACCCGACGGTCGAGGGTCAGACAGTTCTGCATCACTGCGTCGCGCAAACCACTCGCAGAAGCGTCACCGGCGGCGGCAACAAAGGGGCGATACAGCGCCTGCAACTCGTCGAGGTAGGACGCGAGCAGGTCGGCACGCGAAGGGGTGCCAACCACTGACCCAGCCTCGGCGAGCGCTAAACGAATCGAGGTCGCGGTTTCGACCGGCAACTCGTCGCAGCCCTGAGTGATGTTGAGTCCAGCGCCGACCACGACTCCCGATAGGTCAGGCAGCAGCTCACTCAGCACGCCCGAAACCTTGAGGTGTCCGCCGAAATCCTTGGCCGCCTCTGACTCGCTCGAGATGAGAACGTCGTTTGGCCACTTCACGCCGACCTTCGCATCTGCGGGCAGGATGCGCTTCACAGCGCGACTCATGGCCAGCCCGGCCATTAGCGGCAGCCACGAGAACGCGTCGGCCGCGATGGCCGGCTCGGGTTTCAACAGCACCGAGACGAACAGGCTCGAGCCAGCGGGAGCTAACCAGGCTCGACCGCTTCGGCCACGACCGGCGGTCTGAAAGTCGGCGACCCGCACAGCGAAATCGGGCAACTCGGAATGCTCGGGAATCGAACCGTCGGCGGCACCTTGAATCAGATCGGTGTTGGTCGAGCCAGTCGTCTCAACATGCGAAAAGTTAGGTAGTCGGTGGGTGAGCTGATCGAACTCGGTCATGGCTCAAAGAGTACTCGCAGCGGCTCGTGCACAGGTGTCAGGGCCGAGCGCCAAACTGTGGCATATCACCAACGAAAATGGCATCCCTTAGTGGGAAACCTTCAAACAATATGGGTTGTATCGCCGTTAGGCTAACCCCATGACCTTTGAGAATACCTATACCCAGGCCATTCGAATCAACCCAGACATCGCCACCACAGCTGGCAAGTTGGCCGACCTTCGGGCCAGGTATCACGAGGCGGTAACCGCGGCCGGCGAGGCTGCGATTGCCAAGCAGCACGCCAAGGGCAAGAAGACCGCTCGCGAGCGCATCGAAGCGCTTCTCGACCCAGGTTCGTTCGTCGAAATCGACGAGTACGTGCGTCACCGCAGCACCGCTTTTGGCATGGATGCGAAGCGCCCATACGGTGACTCGGTGGTCACGGGTGTCGGCACCATCAACGGTCGCCAGGTCGCGCTGTTCTCGCAGGACTTCACAATCTTCGGTGGCTCACTTGGTGAAGCAGCCGGCAACAAGATCATCAAGGTCATGGATCTGGCGCTGGCCACCGGTGTGCCGATGATCGGCATCCTCGACTCGGGTGGCGCTCGAATCCAAGAGGGCGTAATCGCGCTCGGCAAGTACGGCGAAATCTTCAAGCGCAACACGATGGCCTCGGGCGTGATTCCGCAGATCTCAATCGTGATGGGTCCGGCCGCGGGTGGCGCGGTTTACTCGCCGGCACTGACCGACTTCGTGATCATGGTCGACAAGACCTCGAATATGTTCGTTACCGGACCGGATGTAATCAAGACCGTGACCGGCGAAGACGTCGGCATGGAAGAGCTCGGTGGCGCTCGCGCGCACAATGAGCGATCGGGTGTTGCCCACTATCTGGCAAGCGATGAGGACGACGCGCTTGACTACGCTCGCGCCCTGCTCTCATACCTGCCTGAGAACAACCTCAGCGAGACGCTGGTCTTTGACTCGCACGCAGAGCTCGAGATCACCGACGAAGATCGCAAGCTCGACCGAGTGATTCCCGACTCGCCAAACCAGCCGTACGACATGCACACGATCATCGAGAGCATCGTCGACGACAACGAGTTTCTCGAGGTTCAACCGCTGTTTGCGCCGAACATCATAATCGGCTTTGCTCGCGTTGATGGTCGCAGCGTAGGCATCGTGGCCAACCAGCCGCAGCAGATGGCCGGCACCCTAAACATCGACGCTGGTGAAAAGGCGGCACGCTTCGTGCGCTTCTGCGACGCATTCTCGATTCCGATTCTGACCCTGGTGGATGTGCCCGGCTACCTGCCTGGCACCGACCAGGAGTGGGCCGGTGTGATTCGCCGTGGCGCGAAGCTGCTTTATGCGTACGCCGAGGCAACCGTTCCGCTGGTCACGGTGATTACCCGCAAGGCATACGGTGGCGCATACATCGTCATGGGCTCTAAGCAGTTGGGCGCCGACATCAACTTGGCCTGGCCGACGGCCGAGATCGCTGTAATGGGTGGTCAGGGTGCCGTCAACATTCTGTTCCGCGAGCAGATCAAGCAGGCCGAAGAAAGCGGTGCCGACGTCAACGCGGTTCGCGCCAAGTTGGCTGCCGAGTACACCTACAACGTAGCCAGCCCGTTCTTGGCCGCCGAGCGCGGCGAGCTCGACGGAATCATCGAGCCGGCTGCGACACGCATCCAGGTAATCAAGGCACTGCGAGCCCTGCGCACCAAGCGTTCAAACCTGCCGCCGAAAAAGCACGGAAACATTCCGCTATAGCCATGAGCGAAGAGCAGAACTCAACCGAACAACTGCAGCATGCGATGCGGGTGGTTCGCGGAAACCCGACGCCAGAAGAACTGGCTACCGTGATTGCGCTGATCGCCGCAGCCAACGCAGAAGCAGAGCAGCAAAGTGCCGGACTCGAGCGTAAACTAACCTCTACTTGGTCGCGGAACGCATCCATGCTGAGGGGTTCGATTCAACCTGGCCCCGGTCAGTGGCGATTCGCTTCGCGCACCAGATAGCACCGAGGCCGTTGGCACCGCAGCTTTAGATCTAGCAACACCCGTTCAAAACGACAGTTCGCACGAAGTGAAGGAATCCGCAATGAAGCGTGAAACTACTCAGATTGATAAGATTGCCGACCGCTGGGTCGACAAAATGGCCGAGCTCAGCCCAAGCTACTCGACCTACATCGGTCGCCCAGGTCTCGAGGACAAGCTCGACGACCCATCGCCAGAGGCACACGAGCGACAGATGGCCGAGACCAAGAAGGTTCTCGCCGAACTGGCTTCCGCTACCCCGCAGGATGCCGTCGACGAGGTAACCCTCGACGCTATGCAGCGCTCGCTCGGTCTCAGCATCGAGATCGGTGAGACCGGCCTTTGGAAGCGCGACCTCGATGTGCTGACCTCACCGGCTCAGGGCATCCGCGACATTTTCGACATTTCACCAACCGCTACCGAACAGGACTGGACCAACATCGCGGCTCGCCTGCGCGCCGTTCCGGGTGCGGTCGAGGGCTACATCCGCAGCCTGCGCGAGGGTATCGCAGCGAAGGACACCCCTGCCAAGCGTCAGGTTGAGTGGGTGTTGCGCGAGACCAAGAACCTGGCCGGCGACGAGAGCTTCTTCATCAAGTTCGCAGCTGGTGCAAAGCCTGAGAGCGGCGAGCTACCAGAGAGCCTCAAGGCCGACCTCAACAAGGCGAGCCTGGTTGCCGCCGAGGGCTACGGCAAGCTGGCCGAGTTCCTCGAGTCAGAACTGCTGCCAAATGCCAACACCGTGGATGCGATCGGGCGCGAGCGTTACGCTCTGCTGAGCCAGTCGTTCCTCGGCGCCAAGGTTGACCTAGACGAGACCTACGAGTGGGGCATCGAAGAACTCGCACGCGTTACCCGCGAGCAGAACGAGGTCGCAAACCAGATTAAGCCGGGCGCATCCGTGCAAGAAGCCATCGAGGTGCTCAACAGCGACGCCAGCCGCAAGCTGCACGGCACCAAGGCACTTCAGGAGTGGATGCAAAACCTCAGCGATGCAGCCATCGACGCTCTGAGCGGAACCCACTTCGACATTGCAGAGCCGCTGCGCAAGCTCGAGTGCATGATCGCGCCGAGCAACTCGGGAGCCATCTACTACACTGGTCCGACCGACGACTTCAGCCGCCCAGGCCGCATGTGGTGGTCGGTTCCAGAGGGCGTCGACGAGTTCGACACCTGGCGCGAGACCACCACCGTTTATCACGAGGGCGTGCCTGGTCACCACCTGCAGGTCGCTCAAGCTGTTTACAACCGCGAGCAGCTCAACTCGTGGCGCCGCATGGCCTCGTGGACCTCGGGTCACGGCGAAGGCTGGGCACTCTACGCAGAGCGCCTGATGGCAGACCTAGGCTTCCTGGATGACCCGGGCGACCGTCTGGGCATGCTCGACGGCCAGCGCATGCGTGCGGCTCGAGTCGTGCTCGACATCGGTGTTCACCTGGGCAAGACCCGTCTCGACGGCAACGGCAAGTGGGACTTCGACTACGCGCTCGAGTTCATGGGAAACAACGTCAACATGTCCAAGGAGTTCGTCAACTTCGAGGTGCACCGCTACTTCGGTTGGCCAGGACAGGCACCGAGTTACAAGATCGGTCAGCGCATCTGGGAGCAAATCCGCGACGAGTACGCGGCTCGCAAGGGCGCATCCTTCGACATCAAGGAGTTCCACCGCGAGGCACTCAACCTCGGTGGCCTCGGCCTCGACACCTTGCGCGCAGCACTGCTCGGCAAGTAATCGAACACAGCGTCAGCGAAGGCGGTGTCCCCCAAAGTGGGGACACCGCTTTTCGTTTGTGATGTGCGCTATTGCGAAAGAATTGACGAGGTTGAGTTGCTTCCCAGGGGAAAGGCTCAGCCAGGGGATCCGGAACTTTAGGATTCGGATGGGGTTGAAAGGTCGCTCTCAGGAGCGACCTTTTCATCTTTAACTGCCCCGCGCGCAACCGGCGCTTGTAGCCTGAGCCAGAGCCTCGGGGCGTTGTCGGAATCTTCGAAGGCGGCAACCGTGATATGCCAAACCTCGCCTTTCGGGGCTCGAACGGTAACCCGGCCGCGGGCCACCTGATCCAGTGCCTGCGCAACCTGTGCGAGCAAACCATCGCGAGCGGATGCGCTCAGCGTCTGCAAGCCACCCTCATCGAGCACGTTTACGACAACTCCCCTGCGTCTAGCGCCTGCAATTGCCGCTCGGGTCAAGTCGTTGAGCAGATCGCGACCGCGGATTTCGTCTCGCAGGGCGGCCTCGAGCAGGCGCGCCTCGAGTTGCTCTTGGTCGCTGAGGGTATCCCCCGTGGCAATTCTGGTGAGCATCGGGCTCGCCCGGTGAAGAGTTGCGGCCAACAGATTGCTTCGCTGTCGACCCGCGGCCACCATCGATGCCGCACTCGCCTGAGATTCGACGGTGCGTCGCTCGAACGACTCGAGTTCACCAGCGATGCGGGTGAGGCCCAGCTTCACCGCAGTGCAGCCAGCTGTGAACATGATTGCGCCAAGCAGACCCGTGTCGAAGAAATTCTGAATCCCAGCCCAAAGCACGACCTCGATGGTCATGGCGGCGATACCGAGCCAAGCGATTGCGATGTGTCCGCGAATCAACACGGCAGACATCAGGGTTGCGATACCCATGACGTACCAGGTCGAGTAGTTGTTGTAGTTCTCTGGTGATAGCTGCGACTGCGCGAGCACAGGAATAATCAGCGCCGCCGCGAGAGCGGTAAACGCCTGCGTCGAAGGAATCCTTATTCCCCGGTAGAGCAGCATCGTGCTCGACACCGTGATCAAGTACAAGACGATGGATGCGATTGCGGCGGTGGGTTCCAGATAATTCTCGACCGACACCGCACCCAGCATCGCATGCAGCATCGCGTAGGCCATCGCCAACCAGGTCAGCAACGAACGATTCAGGCGAATCATTTGTCACCCCACTGAATAACTACCGTGCAGCCGGCACCAGGTTCGGAGTTGATCTTGACCGATCCCCCGACCGTCTCGATGCGACGTCTCACCGAGAGTCGGATGCCGAGTCTGGATCTTGGAACGCGAGCTTCTCGGAAACCTCGTCCGTCATCCTCGACCACGATTTTGATGGCCCTTCCTCTTGAGCTCAATCGAAGGTGCCGGCGAGTTACGTTCGGGCCCGCGTGCTGCACCGAGTTGGTCAGCGATTGCAGCGTGGCCTCGAGCACGGATTCGGCTACCTCACCCGGCAGCGTGAATTCCGAGTTCACCTCGAGAGACACCTCGATGTCTGGCGCGATCGAGGTTGCCGAGCTCGCCAATGCATCGAAGAACGGAGTGACCGAAACCGCTGGAACATCCTTGGACCGGCTCGCATCCGCGATTCTCGAAAGAGCAGAACTCGCGAGAGCCGAAGCGGCATCAACCTCATTCTTTGATCTCGCGTTGGCGGCCAACAGCAGCGTGGTGAGCACTGAGTCGTGAATCAGCGCATTCAAGCGATCGCGCTCGGCTTCTTCTGCTTGAACGGTCGCGGTTCGAATGGCGGCCGAAACACGATTGGCAATAGCGCGGTCAAGCTTGAAAGCCTGCAGCCTGAGCGCCACGAGCAGGGCGCCGAGCAGAGTGCTGAAGAAGAAGGCCAGCAGCGTGTCCTGTGCAGCAACAAACCAGTCTCTACCACCGTAGACGGGCAACTGCAGCAGCAGGAACCAGGCCAGGTGCAAACCGACAACCGCAATCGAAGCCTGGAGCGGTTTATAGGCTCCGAACGCGTTAAGTCCGGCGATGGCCAGCATCCACCAGAACCACGGGTAGTCGCGAGGTTCGAGCTGTTGACCGGGCGCTACCATGAGCGGCCAAAGCACGATTCCGACGAAAGTCGAGATGTGCAGGGCCGCGTACCAGGGAATCACGCTGCGTTTGGTGAAAGCTGCAAACAGCTGACCGATTTGAGCCAACGAAATCACGGCGACGCCGAACCACAGCCAAATCGGGTTCAACACATGGGCCTGCATGAAGGCGTGCGGCACCGCTTGTAAGAAGGTGATTGCTGAGGCTGCAGCCGAGGCGGTGCGGGCAATCATCGAATCGACTTGCGCAACCGAGAACTTCTCGGATGACGAATTGAAGGGGTAGGCCCAGTGGGTGGTCGAAAGCTTCGCCACCTCTGCTTCTAGCTGGGCTTCAGAGCTGGTTGGCGACAATCAGACCCTCTTCGATTGCTCGAACCACCAGATCTGCCTTGTCTGGAGCTGGGCGGCCGATCGCGGAGTATTTGCGACGAACGCGGTCGATGTGCTCGCGAACCGTGCTCTCTTTGATCTTGAGCGCAGAGGCCACCTGTTTCAAGGCAAAGCCGGATGCGTAAAGCTGCAAAACCTCTCGCTCGCGCGGAGATAGCCCCGCGGTGGCCTTGAACTCTGAGTCTGAGTCAATCGCCGCTGAGGTCTCGGTGTTGTTCACCTCAATACCCGAGGCAACCAGCTGGATTGCTTCGACTAGGTCGTCCATGGACTGCGACTTCTTGATTACCGCAACGGCTCCCGCTCGCAAGGCTTCGGCTAGCGGGGCCGGCCGGTCGGCGATGCTGAAAATCAGAACCTTGAGGCCAGCCTCAACCAATTTGCTCACGTTCAAGCCCGGTGATGATGAATCCGCCAGCGAGAGATCTAGCACCACAACATCGCACGCATCGGTTAACGGAGCATCGCCGGGCAACCCGGCGCGCAGGGCTTGGAACAACTCATCGACAGTTGCGGCAACCGCAGCCAGGTTGAAACCGTTGATGTGGCAACATGCCCGAAAACCGAGTCGAACGGCGTCGTGGTCGTCGACCATTGCGACGCGAATCTGATCGTTCGGAATCAGCATGAGGCTAGATTATGAGTCTTTTCTGACCAAGCTGGCAACACACTCGACGTGGTGCGTGTGAGGAAACAGATCGAAGGCGCGAAGCTTCTTCAACTCGTAGCCGCCGGCGAGCAGCGCCTTTAGGTCGCGCGCGAGTGCGATTGGGTCGCAGGCCACATAGACAATGTGCTGCGGAGCAAACTCGATCAGACGCTCGATTACCTTAGCGCCGGCACCGCTGCGCGGAGGGTCAAGCACAACGGTGGCGCGTGACGGGGCGTCTGCTGCACCGGCCGCCTTGGCCTTTTTGCGCCCGGCCTTGGCCTCGGCAGCCTTCTCGTTCATGAATCGCTCGGTCGGCTGGCAGACGGCGCGCACGCGTGGCAGGTCGCTGAGGTTGAGCGACGCATCCTCGGTGGCCTGCTTGAACGACTCGACCGTCGTAACGCGAGAATCATTGCCGAACCTGGCCGCGATCGCACCGGCAAACAGACCGACTCCACCGTAGAGGTCAAGGTTGTCGGCATCCTTATCGAAACCGACCTCGGCAATCATTCCGTTGACGGCATCGGTCAGAATCGCCGGGGCCTTCTTGTGCACCTGCCAAAATCCACCCGGGCTGATTCGGAAAGTGCGGCCGCCCGCGCGCTCGACCATGCGGTCGGTTGAGCTCAGCTTCGAGTCGACTTTGATGACCACCTGGCCGGTGCTCGAGGCGGCAACCTCGATCTTCTTGACGCCCTGATAGTTGCGATTCTGCATCTCGAGTTCTTGGATATCCTCGACGGCAAGCGGCAGCGACTTGACCCTCACCACGTCGTGAGTGCGCTCACGGAACGGGCCGACATCGCCAAAGTCGTTTACCTGAAGCTGGATGCGCGTGCGGTAGCCCAAACCGTTTGCCTCGTCATCGCCGGGTGCCGGCTCGACGGTTGGGCGAAGCTCCACGCCAGCCATTCGGCTCAGCGCCTCTTCGATCACGTCAGCCTTGAGGGCGCGCTGTCGCGAAAGCTTGATGTGACCGAACTCGGCACCACCGGCATTGCCGGTTCGTGACTGCGGGTCGAACTCTGCCTCTGGCCAGACGTGGGCGACGCGGTCGGCCGATGCCTCGAGGATCTGCACTGGTTCGGCTCGACAGAACGAGCCACCGCGGTCTTCGAAAACCCGCACCTTGGCACGCTCACCCGGCAACACGTGGTTCACAAAAACAACTCGTCCCTCGTGACGGGCAACGAAGATGCCGCCGTGCGCCACCTTCTCGATGGTCACTTCGAAGCTGCGGCCGAGCCATGATTCACGGGTAGTTGATTTGTTCACCTGATAAGTGTGCCAGAGTTATGGCGTGACTCGATTGGTATTGGCTTCGACCTCGCCCGCTCGCCTGCGTTTGCTGCGCGACGGCGGCATCGAACCGGTCACGATTGCGCCGGGAGTAGACGAGGATGCGCTCGTCGCCGAGCTCACCGCCCGCGGGCAAATCCGTGACACCCACGACATGGTTTTGGCCCTGGCTCGAGCTAAGGCAGAGGCTGTGGTCGGCAACCCGATTGCTGAAAACGCGCTGATTCTCGGCTGCGACTCCAGCCTCGACTTGGATGGCGAGTCACTCGGCAAACCGCACGACCCAGAGGTAGCCAAGGCTCGCTGGCAGAGCATGCGGGGCCGATCGGGCCGCCTGTTTAGCGGCCACTGGCTGATCGACAACCGCTCGGCAGCGGCAACCGGAGTGGGCGCGGTTAGCGCATCCACCGTTCACTTTGCCGACATCAGCGATGCCGAAATCGACGCTTACGTTGCGACCGGCGAACCGCTCAAGGTCGCTGGCGCTTTCACGATCGATGGTTTGGGCGGAGCATTCCTGCGCGGCATCGAGGGCGATTCGCACACCGTAGTGGGCTTGTCGCTGATCACGCTGCGCGAGCTGGTGCGATCGTTCGACATCGAGTATCCATCGCTCTGGAACCGCTGAAAACGCTCGAGTCGAGCCTTGTAGATGTTTCATAGGTTTCCACAGCGAAATCGAGATTATTTTGTAACTGCCCTCCAATAAATCGCTTCTGCGAGCCAATAGGCTTGGGGATTATGACTGCAAATGCACGCAAAATCACCAAGGTTCTGATTGCAAACCGAGGCGAAATCGCCGTTCGAATCATTCGAGCCGCCAAGGATTCTGGCATCGGATCGGTCGCCATTTATGCCGACCAAGACCGCGACGCACTGCACGTCAAGATGGCCGACGAGGCATATGCACTGCACGGCACGACCTCGGCCGAGACCTACCTGGTAATCGACAAGATTCTCTCGATTGCCAAGAAATCGGGTGCGGATGCGATTCACCCGGGCTACGGCTTTCTCGCCGAAAACGCAGACTTCGCCCGCGCCGTAATCGCGGCGGGAATCATCTGGATCGGCCCTGGGCCAGAGGCGATTGAGCGTCTAGGCGACAAGGTTTCGGCCCGTCACGTTGCCGAAAAGGTTGGCGCTCCGCTGGCCCCTGGCACCATCAACCCGGTTTCGGGTGCCGCCGAGGTGCTGGAGTTCGTAGCCCAGCACGGCGTTCCGGTGGCAATCAAGGCCGCATTCGGCGGTGGCGGTCGAGGCATCAAGGTTGCCTACAAGACCGACGAGGTTCAGGAGCTGTTTGAGTCGGCTACCCGCGAGGCGATTGCGGCCTTCGGTCGCGGCGAGTGCTTCGTCGAGAAGTACCTCGAGAAGCCGCGTCACGTCGAGACCCAGTGTTTGGCCGACATGTACGGCAACGTCGTGGTGGTTTCGACCCGCGACTGCTCGCTGCAGCGTCGTCACCAGAAGCTCGTCGAGGAGGCGCCAGCGCCGTTCTTGACCCCAGACCAAAACGCGCGCCTGTATGCCGCATCCAAGGCCATTCTCAAAGAGGTCGGCTACCTCGGAGCAGGCACCTGCGAGTTCCTGGTTGCCCAAGACGGCACCATCTCGTTCCTCGAAGTGAACACCCGCCTGCAGGTCGAGCACCCGGTCTCTGAAGAGGTCACCGGTCTTGATCTGGTGCGCGAGCAGTTCCGCCTGGCCGAGGGTGGGGTACTGGATTACCCAGACCCAGAGATCAAGGGCCACAGCTTCGAGTTCCGAATCAATGGCGAAGACCCGGGCCGCAACTTTATGCCGGCGCCTGGTCCGGTTCACGTGTTCAAAGCACCATCGGGCCCTGGCGTTCGCGTCGACACCGGTGTTGAGTCGGGCGACGAGATCAGTGGCTCGTTTGACTCGATGGTGGCAAAGCTCATCGTTACCGGCGCTACCCGCGAAGAGGCGCTTGCCCGTTCGCGTCGAGCTCTGGCCGAGATGGAAGTTAACGGCCTGCCTACCGTGCTGCCGTTCCACCGCAAGATCGTGAACGACCCAGCCTTCATCGGCGACGTGGCAACCAACCAGTTCGGTGTTTACACCCGCTGGATCGAAACTGAGTGGGTCAATGACCTAGAGCCATGGTCTGGAGTCGGCGAACCGGGTGCCGAGCCTGGCGAGCGCCACAACGTGGTCGTCGAGGTTGATGGCAAGCGCGTAGAGGTTTCGCTTCCAAAGCGACTTCTTGCGGGCGGCGGTGGAGGTTCTTCGGCCGCGACTGCGAGCCACGCCCCTAAGCGTCGTGGCGGTGGCGGTGCCAGCGCGGGCAGTGGCAACACTGGCAACGCAATCAAGACTCCGATGCAGGCCACCGTGGTCAAGATCGGCGTTTCGGTCGGTGACAAAGTTGTCGAGGGTGACCTAGTGGTCGTTCTAGAGGCCATGAAGATGGAACAGCCGATCAACGCGCACAAGGCCGGCGTCGTCAAAGCAATCTCGGCCGAGGTCGGCACGACCTACCCTGCCGGAACCGTTCTGGTCGAGTTCGAAGACTAAGTCGAAGACTGGGCTCGTCGGCTGCCCTAAGCCACGGGGGCTAAGCGATCGGACTAAGAGACTGGGCTAAGCGACTGGCAGGTGCAGCGCGCGAGCCGCATCCGTGATTGATGCAGTCAACGACGGGTAAACCGTGAACACCCTGGCGAGCTCGTCGACCGTGAGACGGTTCTCGATGGCGATTGCGATCGGGTAAATCAGGTCGCTGGCGCGAGGCGCAACCACCACACCGCCGATAACGGTGCCACCGGTCGAGCACATGATCTTGATGAAGCCATCCTCGATGCCCATCATCTTGGCGCGCGGGTTGGTCGGCAATTCAATCTTCTCAACGAAACCGGATACCTTGCCGTCGGCGATGTCTTGTTCGCTCCAGCCCACCGAGGCGATCTCGGGCGCGGTGAAAACGTTGGATGCGACATTGCGCAGCTGGGTCGGTGCTGCCACATCACCCATGGTGTGGAACACCGCGGTGCGACCCTGCATCGCCGAAACCGAAGCCAGCGGCAAGAAAGTGGTGCAGTCACCCACCGCATAGACGTTGGCGCGTGCGGTTCGGGCCACCTTGTTCACCACGACGTGACCGGTTTCGGTCAGTTCGATGCCCGCTTCTTCAAGTCCAAGACCGGCGGTGTTTGGAATCGCTCCGACTGCCATCAGACAGTGCGAGCCTTCGACGATGCGACCGTCACTCAGAGTTACGCGAACGCCCGAACCAGTGTTCTCGACCTTGTCGGCTCGCGACTTGTTCAAGATGTTCATGCCCTTGTTGCGGAACACGCGCTCGATCACCTGGGCGGCGTCGTTGTCGTTGCCCGGCAGCACGGTGTCGCGGCTCGAAATCAGGGTGACCTCGCAGCCGAGGTGCAGGTACGCGCTGGCAAACTCGGCGCCGGTAACACCCGAACCGACCACGATCATGTGCTCGGGCAGCTCGTCGAGGTTGTACAGCTGCTTCCAAGTCAGGATGCGTTCGCCGTCAGGCTTGGCATCTGGCAGCTCACGCGGGCTCGCGCCGACCGCGACGATGATGGTCTTAGCCTCGAGGCGCTCGCTCTTTGCACCCTTGGGGGCATCCTTGGCTGGTTCAAAAATGACGTGGTGGTTGCCGTCGAGGCGACCGGTGCCGTGCAGCACTCGAACGCCCTCGCGAATCAGGGTCTCGAGCATGTCGCTCGACTGGGCCTCGGCAAGCTCGAGTAGACGCTGGTTTACGGTAGCGAGGTCGATCTCAACCTTCGGCTTGATGTGCTGGCCGCCGAACGAAAACTTAACGCCCAGCTTTGCAGCCTGCTCGACTCGGCCCGCGGCCTCTGCCGTTGCAATCAGCGATTTCGAGGGAACGACGTCGGTAAGCACCGCGTTGCCGCCGACCCCGCTGCGTTCAATCAGGGTTACATCGGCACCCAACTGTCGACCAGCCAGCGCGGCTTCGTATCCGCCGGGACCACCACCGATGATGACGATGTGGTGCGGCTTCTTTGCGGGCGCAGTGCTTGCTGAGGCTTGTGTGTTCACCCGCCTATTCTGCCAGTTGTCTCGGGATTTTGGGGTTTGCCAATCGACCCCGCCGAATCGTTCTAGACTCGAATAATGAGCAATCCACTCGATGTTTCAATGGCGAATCCATTCGAGATCGCAAACCTGGCCGCCGCGAGAATCGCAGAACTTTCGGGCGTCGAAAAGCACGACATCGCGCTAACCCTGGGCAGCGGATGGGCCAAGGCCGCCGACTTGATCGGCGAAACCGTAGCAACTATAACCGCAACCGACATCCCTGGCTTCAGCGCCCCTTCGGTGGCCGGTCACGTGCCAACCATTCGTTCTATTGCGCTGCCAAACGGCAAGCGCGCGCTGGTGCTCGGTGCCCGCACCCACTACTACGAGGGTCACGGAGTGCGTCGCGTGGTGCATGGCGTGCGCACCGCAGCGGCGGCCGGCGTGCAGACCATGGTGCTGACCAACGGCTGCGGCGGTATTCGCGAACACTGGAAGCCTGGCACTCCGGTGCTGATCAGCGACCACATCAACCTCACCGCCGCCAGCCCGCTCGAGGGTGCGAAGTTTGTCGATCTAACCGACCTCTACTCATCGCGCCTGCGCGACGTGGCAAAGAGCGTCGACCCGAGCCTCGACGAGGGTGTCTACGTGCAGTTCCGCGGGCCTCAGTATGAGACTCCTGCCGAGGTGCAGATGGCAAAGATCATGGGTGGCGACCTAGTCGGAATGTCGACCGCGCTAGAGGCAATCGCGGTTCGCGAGGCCGGCATGGAGCTGCTCGGCATTTCATTGATGACCAACCAGGCTGCCGGCATTCAGAAGACTCCGCTCAGCCACGCCGAGGTGCTCGAGGCAGGTCGGGATGCCGAGGCTCGCATCAGCGCGCTGCTCGCAGAGATCGTGGCAAAGCTCTAGGCCATGAACCACGAAGAACTCCTAGCCGCGGCCGAAAGTTGGCTGAGACAGGATCCTGACCCGCAAACCCGCGCCGAGCTGTCGAACCTGATCCAGGCTCGCGACTTTGCCGAGCTTGAGTCACGCTTTGGCTCGCGCCTGAGCTTCGGCACCGCCGGCCTGCGCGGCGAGCTGGGAGCCGGCCCGAATCGCATGAATCGAGTGCTCGTGGCGCAGGCGGCTGCGGGAATCGCATCCTATTTGTTGAAGCATCGCGAGGAACTGCTCGACCGAAACGGGCGACTCGGCGTAATCATCGGATTCGATGGCCGCACCAATAGCGACGTTTTTGCCGAAGACAGCGCACAGATTTTTGCCGCTGCGGGAATCGACACTTGGCTGGTGGGTCAGGTGCCTACCCCGGTTTTGGCATTTGCGACCAAGCACTGGCAGGCCTCTGCTGGCATCATGGTGACGGCATCGCACAATCCACCGCGCGACAACGGCTACAAGGTTTATCTGGGTGGTCAAAACGGCGGCTCGCAGATCATCTCGCCGGTTGATAAAGAGATAGCCGCCGAGATTGCCGAGGTCGCTCGCACTCTGACCTTCGATGAGATTCCGAAGGTGACCGACTTCAATCGCTCGGGCGAGCACGCGACGCACGAGTACATCCTCGCGACCTCCAACCTGGTCGGAGCAGTGCCGGTTGGCCCGCAACCGAAGTTTGTTTACACCGCGA
>CAYTNT010000008.1:0-35057 GCA_964439235.1 uncultured Rhodoluna sp.
GTCCGTTCTTGATGGGATTCGCTGACTCGGCCGTTACCGTCTTCTTCTGGGCAGCGCTGATCGTTTTGGTTGCTTTCGTTCTGTCGTTCTTCATCAAGGCAGCGCCGTTGCGCGACAAGTCGGCAGCCCAAGAAGCCGCTGAGGCGGCCGCGGCATCCGGTCACTAGTTCGCATCCAACCGTGAAATAAACCCGGTCGGGATTCGCTTAGCATTTAACAACACGGGAGTCCGGTAACACCGGTCTGAGAGGAAGACTCCGTAGTCTTCGACCGTCGAACCTGATTCGGGTAATGCCGACGCAGGGAGGACCTCTAACCCGTGCCCACTATTGAAGTGGTTCTCACGAACCCGAACTGATACGGAGGGCACGCAAGTGCAAAAGAGCTTTATTCCGAAAAACGCATACAGACTGTTGGCCAGCTTCGCTGCTATCACGGTGAGCTTGGGGTTGGCAGGATGCGCCCCAGCAGACCAGGCCTCAATCGATTCGGCAGCCGCACCAACCGAGGTTGTGCTCGCTACTCATGACTCATTCGCTATGAGCGATGAACTGATTGCCGAGTTCGAACAAGCCTCAGGCTTCAAGCTCACGTTGGTCAAAGCTGGTGATGCTGGCGAGTTGACCAACAAGCTGGTGCTGACCGAGGATGCGCCAATCGCTGATGCTGTGTTCGGCGTCGACACCACCTTTGCCGGCGTCGCCGAAGAAGCCGGTGTCATTGACGGCAAGCTCGAGGCAATCAGCTTCGGTGATGTCTGCCTGAACTACGACAAGGCCTGGTTTGCCAACAAGGGTGTGACCGCTCCGAGTTCAATCAAGCAGCTCACCGAAAGCAAGTACAAGGGCCTAACGGTACTAACCAACCCAACGACTTCGTCTCCGGGACTCTCATTCTTGGCCGCAACTGTTTCGGTATTTGGCGAGTCAGGCTGGCAGGAATACTGGCGCGCACTTAAAGCCAATGGAGTCAAGATCGCCGGTGGCTGGGAGGATGCCTATTTCACCGACTTCTCCGGATCAAGCGGCAAGGGTAAGTACCCGATTGTGCTGAGCTACTCGAGCTCTCCCGCTTTTGAGATTCGTGAGAACGGTGAGTCCGGAACGGCATCCATTCTCGACAGTTGCTTTAGACAAACCGAGTTCGCCGGTGTTCTAAAGAATGCCAAGAATCCTGAAGGCGCGAAGGCACTGATTGACTTCATGCTCGGCAATTCTTTCCAAGCGGCACTGCCGACCAGCATGTATGTCTACCCGATTGTTGAGTCGACCGTGCTTCCTGAAGATTGGCAAAAATGGGCAACTCTGACCAAGGCGCCAGTCGGTCAAGAACTTGACATCAACCGAGACAGATCGAGCTGGCTGACCGCATGGTCAGAAATCTTCGGCTAACAATTCTCTGGGCGGTGCCGCTTGGTTTCGTAGCGGCACTGCTCGTTTGGCCGAGTGTTCGACTGATAGTCGAAGCAGGTGCGATCGACCAGACAGTTTCGCTGAGCTTGCTGTCGAAAGCCCCGGATGCGATTTGGTTCACCATCTGGCAGGCGCTGGTCTCAACTCTGTTGAGTCTGGTCCTGGGAATACCCGCGGCGATGCTGCTCTATCGAAGAGTCTTTTTCGCCAGCAAGTTTCTGCGCGCACTGATGCTGGTGCCGCTCGTGCTGCCTAGCATCGTCGTTGCAATTGTCTTCAGCGCATTCCAAAACTGGAATACCTTGTATTCGATTTTCGGAATCGAAGGCAGCAGCATTGCGTGGATTATCACAGCGCATGTCTTCGTGAATTTCGCGTTGACCGCTCGAATTGTTGGTTCGAGCTGGGCTGCCCTAGACATCGAAACCGAAGAGGCTGCCTCGCTCGATGGAGCCGGGCGATTTCGCACACTGTTTTCGATAGTGCTGCCCCAACTTCGTGGCGCACTGATGGCTTCGGCAACCCTGACCTTTCTATTCACGGTGAGCAGCTACGGAATCGTTCTAACTCTGGGTGGCGGTGCAATCGAGTCAATCGAAACCCTGATGGCCAAGTCTGCTTTGCAGTTCCTGGATCTCGGCACTGCCTCGGTTCTGGCTCTCGTTCAAAGCGCGATAACTCTGACGGCAGTTCTGCTGAGTCGCAAAGCAACATCATCCCAAAGCCAAATCGAAACAGCGGATTTGCTCGAACCCACAAAGCGAGTCGATCGACGCGACTGGGCCGCTGTGGTAGTCGCCCTACCTACTGCTCTGTTCTTCGTGTTGCTTCCGGTCGTAAACGTTTTCGGAAGGGCCATGACCGAACCGGGCGGCACCTTTGGCTTCGCTAACTTTCTAGCGCTGGCAGGTCGAGGCGACCGCAACCTGCTCAACATCAGCGTGCTGGAAGCCATCCAGAACTCGCTTCGCAACCTTGCCATCTCGACTCTCATCGCCGTCGCGCTCGGTCTGATGATGGTTTATGCCCGAACCCGTTGGAGTTCTAAACGCAGTCGAGAGCGATTTAGCTGGCTCTGGGATTTCTGGATTCTCTTGCCACTTGGTGTGTCACCGGTGGTGGTCGCCCTTGGCTGGCTGGTCACCTTCAACCAGGAGCCATTTGCGCTCAGGGCTTCTTGGTTGGCGATTCCTCTAATCCAAGCTTTGCTGGCCCTGCCGCTGGTGGTGCGCGTGGTCATGCCCGCGATTCAGACCCTAGATAGGGATGTCATTGACGCCTCGATAGTTGACGGGGCTGGACCCTTGCGCTCGTTTGCCGGGGTTCAGCTCGGTGCGATCAGACCCGTGGTTGTCAGTGCGGTGGGTTTTGCGGCAATCGCATCCATCGGTGAATATGGCGCAGCCGCCATGCTGACATTTGGCGATCAGGCCACGCTTCCAACCGTCTTGTATCAACTGATCAGCCGACCGGGCTCTACCAACTACGGCATGGCGATGGCGGCCAGCTGTCTGCTCATTGCGCTTACAACGGCTGTGGTGCTGCTTACCGCAGTTCGAACTCGATCTTCTGCGCCTTCAATCTCGAAGTGATGACATCGATTGACTCTGGGTTCTGATCTATCAGGATGAAGTTTCGGCCGAGGTTAGCTGCCGCGACGCCGGTGGTTCCAGACCCTGCAAAGAAGTCGAGCACCAGGTCCCCCTCTCGCGAAGAAGCCTGGATGATTCGCCTTAGAACGCCCAGCGGCTTCTGAGTTGGGTAGCCGGTCTTTTCGCGCCCAGTCGTAGAAACAATCGTGTGCCACCAAACATCGGTTGGCAGCTTTCCCTTCGCTGCCTTCTCGGGAGTGACCAGGCCAGGAGCCATGTAAGGCTCGCGGTCGACGGTCGCGCTATCGAAGTAGTACTCGGTCGGATTCTTTACGTAAACCAAAATGGTGTCGTGCTTGGCTGGCCAGCGTGACTTGCTCTTGCCGCCGTAGTCGTAGGCCCAAATGATCTCGTTTAGAAAACACTCTCGGCCGAATAGGGCATCCAGCAGCACTTTCGCGTAGTGAGCCTCGCGGTAGTCAAGGTGCAGATACAGGGTGCCGGTTTCGGTCAGCAGCCGCCAAGCCTCTTCGAGTCGGGGTTCGAGAAACGACCAGTAGTCGGCAAACTCGTCATCGTAAGACAGCACGGTTTCTCGAACCATCTCGTAGCGATAGCCCTTGAACCCGACGCGGCCGCCCTCCTTCGTGCGCTTGGTTACCGAAGCGCCTCTGGACTGGGTTCGACCGGTATTGAATGGTGGGTCGATATAGATCAGCTGCACCGAGGCATCAGGAATAGTCTTAATTGCAGACAGGTTGTCTGCATGAATGACCTTGTTCTCTGACACAGAAAGAGATTAACAGCATGAGCAACGAGACCGCGCGCGTCGAGCACAACACCGACCACAACCGCTTCGAGATTTGGCTTGGCGAAGAGCGGGTTGGCCTGCTGGATTACGAGCGCCGCATCGGTGCGAACGGCAATGAACTGCACTTCACCCACACCGAGGTCGACCCGGCACACCAGGGCAAGAACCTCGCTTCGATCTTGACCACCGGTGCTTTCGAAGCAGTACGAGCCGGAGCATTCGGCAAGGTCGCCGTCTGGCCGGTTTGCTCATACACCGTGATGTACATGCAGCGCCACCCCGAAACCCACGACCTATTGGCTGGCCCGCTAGAGGATGCCGTAGCTGCGTGCCGCCTGCCGAACGTCAACAAGTTCAACCAGCAGTTCGGCAAGCAAGAGGGCTAGCCGAGGTGGCCTAGTCGCCGCCGCCACCACCATCGCCGCCGCCACCGAACCCTCCGTCGTAGCCGCCGAGGGATCCGTACTGGCTGTCTGGGTAAGCGGTGTTCGGCGAGTAACCATCAGAGCCTGAACGGTAGTCACCCTCATTCATGCCGTCACCCTTGGGCTGCGAATCGCCAGCGGTCGCACCGAGCACCATGCCGGTCATCAGCATCGGAGTAATGTCGGATGCGTTTGCACCTTGGGCCTTTCGGTCGTTCTTAGCGCCTCGACCAAAAAGGGACTTGAACCAGTTTCTCGCCATGAGGGCTCCTTTGTTTGGGATGGACTTTCGAGTTGAACTAACGGGTTGGAAGTTTTTCGTCTAACCAAGCGATCAAATCGGCAAAGACTTCGAGCCGATTGGTTTCGTTGAAAACCTCGTGGCGACCGCGGTGATACGAAATAAACCGAATGTCCTGTATTCCGGATTTGGCATACGCGTTTGCAAGCATGCGGTTTCCTTTTTCACCACCGATTGGATCATCAGATCCGGCCAGCAACAAAATCGGTAGGTCGCTTCTCAGGCGCTTGCTGGGTAGCCCGAGCAGTGCCGCCGAGTTCTTGAGCCCAAACACCTTGGTTGCACCCTCAGGAAAAGTCTTTGGATCGGCGATAAATGCCTCGCCTACTTTTCGATCGCGACTCAGCCACTCGTACCCGGTCGGGTTGATCTCTGACTTCCAAGCTCGATTGAATCCACCGCTCGGCAGGATGCCAGGCAAAAGAAGGGTCGAGCCGGTCAAGACTGCCGCCGACCACAGATTCGAATTCCAGTTCAGGATGCGTTGCGCGATCATTGAGCCCCAGCTGTGCCCGAGCAACACGAGTGGAACCCCGGGGTGCTCGGCTGCAATCATGTCGCGAAGCTCGAGTTCGTCGGCGAAAACGGCCTTCATGCCTCCAGCGCCCAAGTTGCCCATCTGTTTGATGAGCCCCTGCTCAAGCATCTTGATGCCGGTTTCGCCGTGGCCCCGATGGTCGGAGGCAAACACGCTGTAACCGGATCTGTTCAGCACGGCCGCGACTTCGTCATAGCGACGGGCATGCTCGCCCAGGCCGTGCAAAAGCTGAACTATGGCACGCGGGTTTGCAACCGGCCACTCGAAGAACGTGATGTCGACGCCTTGGGCATCCTTGAATTCGCGACGCAGCGGGATCTCGGTCATGTGCCAAGACTATTCCGAGATGCTGACAGTTTTAAGACCCATCAGGTTTAACACCCGACATTGAGCCAGTTCCCAGCAAACTCCCAACTTCGGTGACCATTCTTAGAAACATGTTCCAAATCGCCGAAGCAACCAAACCAGCGCTTGTGCTGAGCAAGCCGACCAGTCGGGTGCGTTTGGGCTACGCGAAGTACCTGAAACTCAAGCGCGGCCAAGACTTCATCGAAGCCCTCGCCTGGTTATCTGCCGTTGCCGTTACGGCTATGTTTTTGGCGCACGGAGGTTTGAACAACATTACGGATGCAGCCTCGGCACTCGGCGCATTCAGCCGGCTGAGCTCGCTGGTCGCGACCGACCTGCTGCTGATTCACATGCTCTTAGTCGCTCGTGTGCCCTGGATCGACAAGTATTACGGACACGACAAATCGACCATCGCCCACAAGAAGCTCGGCAAGCCAATCCTGTATTTGGTCATCGCCCACTTCGCAGCTTCACTCACCCAGTTCGCAATCAACGAGAGCAAGAACCTGTGGGATGAGTTCATTAGCCTGATTTCAATCTTCGAACTTCTGTTGGCGACCGTATCCCTGGCCCTGATGATTCTCGTTGTGATCACCTCGATCAAAATCGCTCGTCGCAAACTCAGCTACGAGACCTGGTTCATTGTTCACCTGGCCTCATACGTAGCCGTCGGTATTGCTGTGCCACACATGTTCACCATGGGTTCCGACATCGCAGGCAAGGCGATCCCGACCATCTACTGGGTTTCGCTCTACGCCTTCGTGGTTTTCAACATCGTTTGGTATCGAGTGCTGGTGCCAATCGTTCGCGGTTTGAGACACAACCTTCGGGTGCAGAGCGTGGTTCGTGAATCCTCAGACTCGGTCTCGATTTACCTGTCGGGCACCCAACTCGACAAGCTCGGCGGCCAGGCCGGACAGTTTTATCTGTTCCGCCCACTGACCCCTAAGCAATGGTGGCGCCCGCATCCTTTCTCGATCTCTGCCGCTCCAAACTCGAACTTCGTGCGATTCACGATTGGCGCTCGAGGAGACGACACCGCTCTGCTGCAGAGCATCAAACCCGGCACGCGAGTGATGCTCGAGGGTCCATACGGGGTTTTCACCGAAGAGCGCCGCACGCGCGAGCGTGTGCTGCTAATCGCATCCGGCATCGGCATACCGCCGGTTCGCGCACTCGCCGAGAGCATGGCCTCTCGACCGGGCGACCTAACCGTGATCTATCGAGTACGAAATGCAGAGGATGCGGCACTGCTGGACGAGATCCGCGAAATCGCTCGCTTGCGTCAAATCAATCTGCACGTGGTTGAGGGACGTCGCGGTTCAGATGCCTCTTGGCTGAATTGGGATTCTCGCAATCTGCCCGACCAGAGCCGCCTCATCGAAATGGCGCCTTGGGTATCTGAATCAGACGTTTACATCTGCGGTCCACTCGAGTGGACCAAGTCGGTCGAGCGCGCTGTAAAGCGAGCCGGCACCCCCGAACACCAAATCCACTCAGAGGAGTACGCCTGGTGAGAAGCACAAGCAAAGCAACCCTCGGCGTGATTACGCTCGGGATCCTGGCCGGATCTTTTCAAGCGGGGCTCGCAACCCAGACCGCAAAGCAGAACCTAGCCGAGAGCCTGAGCGCATCCGGTCAAAGTGGTTCAACCTCGATCGATGCAGGCAAGGATGCGGCCGCGCCTGAGTCAGAGGTGCCCGCACCTGCGCCAGCGGCATCCGCAACGGCTGAATCGACACCAGCTCAACCGGCAGCGGGTCAGCAGTCGACAACCGTTCAACCAGTGGCACCGACTCAACCAACCGCGAGTGCCCAGCCAAAGGCGACGAAGCCGGCCGCTCCTAGCAATCCCTCGAACGGAAACTCTGGCACAAGCTCGGCCACTGGCGATGCGATCTACTACCGGTACGGAACCATTCAGGTCGAAGTAGTGAAGACCGGCAAGAGCATCACGGCAATCAACCTGCTGCAGGCGAGCACGAAGGGTCGCGAATACCAAACCGTGCCATCAATGTTGGTGAACGCAGCGCTTAGTGCTCAAGGCACCGGGTTCGGTAACGTGAGCGGAGCAACCTTTACCTCAGAGGCATTCCGATCAGCATTGGAGTCAGCTCTTGGCAAGCTCTAGACACTACCGGCTCTCGACAATCCTGATCACGGGCCTGAGCATCGCTTCAGGGTTGGCAGCAAACTACCTTTGGTTGAATCCAGCGGCAGCCAACGTTTCACTGTCGAGCACCGACAGCCAGCCAAAAACTGTGACCTCCGATTTGATCAACTACCGCTACGGTCAGGTTCAACTTGAGGTCACCGCTACCGGCGGCAACATCGATTCAATCGTCGAAAAGACCGCGACCGCGACTCGCGGATACGAGCAAGTTTTTCCTTACCTGAATGCTGCGGCAATCCAAGCCCAGGGCAGCGACTTTTCTAATGTCAGTGGCGCGACCTTCAGCAGCGAGGCCTATCGTCAAGCCTTGAACTCTGCCCTGAGCAAGCTTGGTTAGTTTCGTGACTCAATCCAGTGCACCCAAGATTCCGTTCCAGCACGTTGAATACTGCATGGGCACGGCCTTTGTGTTTCAGGGGCGTGCTGCTGCTAACCACCAAGACCGTTTGGCCGACCTGATTTCGGATGCCTGTAGCGAACTCAATCAAGCAGACCAAATCTTCAGCCTTTACAAACCCGATTCGCCGCTGTCTCGGCTGGCTCGCGGAGAAACATCGGTTGCAGAACTCGATCCAATTGTGAACGAGATATGGGATGCGTGCCTCGAGTGGGAATCGGCAACCGGCGGCTGGTTCAGTTCGTTCACTCCACAAAACACCTTCGACCCATCGGGCTTAGTGAAGACCTGGGCAGCTCAGCGCGCCGCGAACATTTTGCTCGACGGTGGAATCACCGACTTCACGCTGAACGCCGGCGGTGACATCCTGATCAACACAGGATGCAGTGAGGGCGTTGACTGGCGCATCGCGGTGCACAAACCGACCTCTATCTCAAGCGACGATGCCGGCATCCTGACTGTATTCGATTTTTGGAATACAGAGTTTCGAGCACTTGCCACAAGTGGAATATCTGAACGCGGAAACCACATTTGGAATCCTAAGGCAGCGGGTAAAGAGGCTGCGGATTCGATTGTTCAAGTTAGTGTGCTTTCGGATGATCTTGTAGTGGCCGATGTGTGGGCAACAGCCGCATTTGCCGAAGGTCCCAGCGCGCTCGACCGAATCGAGCAGGTCAGAAATCTCGAAGCCCTGATGGTTCTGCACGACGGCAACCTGATCGGCACGAGCGGCATCACCAACCTGCTAGCTAAATAGCTTGGCGAGTTCAGCCCAGCGGTCCTCATTTACTGAGTACCAAATCCAGGTTCCGCGCTTTTCACCCTGAATGATGCCTGCTTCGCTCAGAACCTTGAGGTGATGGCTCACCGTTGGCTGAGTTAGAGCTAATGGGCCAGTTAGATTGCAGCCGCAAGCCTCGCCATTCGGGCTCGCGTTAATCATGGCGATGAGTTGAAGCCGAGTCGGATCAGCAACGGCCTTCAGGACTCCAGCCAGAGCCTCAGCACTCTCGCGAGGGAGCGGCTCGACGAGACCCGAAGGCGCACATGCCGAAACGTCCGTAAATTCAAGCGCTATCTGCTTCACTCAATTAGTTGAACACAACTTGGTGAACTTTTGGCAAACATAGACACTCATCGATGTAATCTCGGGTAGAACGGAGTTAGTTCACCCACGAGGAATCCCATGCTTTTCAACCTGAAGCCAGCCGCGCTGCTAGCCGAGTTCGTCGGTACCGCTCTGCTGCTGACCGTGATTGTCGGTTCGGGCATCATGGCCGAGTCGCTCACGCAGGATGCCGGTCTCGTGCTGTTCATGAACGCAGTCACCATCACCGCCGCCCTGGGCGTGCTGATCTTTCTTGCCGCGCCGGTATCGGGTGCGCACTTCAACCCAGCGGTCACTCTTGTTGCGATTGTTCGAGGTCAGCTTTCTTGGCTCGAAGGATGCGCCTACGCGACCACCGCGTTCCTCGGCGCGATCTCAGGCACCGCGCTTGCCAACATCATGTTCGGGCTCGATGCGATTCAGATTGCACACCGTGAGCGAACCGGGTTTGGACTCTGGGTGGGCGAGGTCGTCGCTACCGCAGGCCTGATCGCAATCATCATGATTCTCGATCAGCGCAACCAAGCAAAGCTCGCTCCGGTTCTCATTCCGGTTTGGATTCTTAGCGCGATCGTGTTTACCTCATCCACCGCATTCGCCAACCCAGCGGTAACTTTCGGCAGAGTTTTCAGCGACACGTTCGCTGGCATCAGCGCAGGGTCGATTCTCGCCTTCATGGCGGCCCAACTAGTGGGCGCGGCTGTCGGATTCGCTCTAGCGAAACTTCTAGATTCTTCGAGCCCATGGACAACACCAAAGGAAATCGCATGACAGTATCTAGCAACAGCTCAGGCAAGAAGGCGGCAGTCCTCTTCGTCTGCATTCACAACGCAGGCCGCTCACAGATGGCAGCCGGCTACCTGCAGCACCTTGCCGGCGACCGCATCCAGGTTCTCTCCGCGGGCACTGAGCCCAAAGATCAGATCAATCCATCGGCAATCGCAGCGATGGCTGAAGAGGGAATCGACATCGCCAACAACACCCCCAAGGTGCTGACCGACGCGGCCGTGCAGGAGTCCGACTACGTCATCACCATGGGATGCGGCGACAAGTGCCCGTTCTATCCGGGCAAGCAGTACCTCGACTGGCCCCTAGAAGACCCGGCCGGCAAAGACGTAGATTCGGTGCGTCCGATTCGCGATCAGATTCGAGCCAAGGTCGAAGCCCTCATTGCAGAAATCGACGCTAAGTTCTAGCCTCAGACCATGACGCAAAAAGTTCGCTGGGCCATGGTCGGCACCGGCTTGATGGCAGACCTGATCATTCGAGACTTCGCCCTGTGCGACAACACCGAGCTGGCGGCAATCGTCACTCGCGACGTTGATGCCGCAAAGCCGAAGCTGGTCGGCTGGGGAGTCGATGTGCCACTGGTGGGTTCGCTCGAAGAAGCGCTGCACGACCCATCCATCGATCTGATCTATGTCGCCTCGCCGCACAGCGAGCACTACTGGATGACCAAGGCAGCACTCGAAGCTGGCAAGCACGTACTGTGTGAGAAGGCCTTCATGATGAACCAGGCCGAGGCCGTCGAGCTCACCAAGCTCGCGCAGCAAAAGGGCCTGTTCCTCATGGAAGCCATGTGGACCAAGTTCAACCCGCTGATGAACGAACTTAAGCGTCGCATCGAGGCGGGCGCAATCGGCAAGCTCAAGGTGGTCGAGGCCAACTTCGGTTTCCACCGCACCTATGACACCGGCCACAGACTTTTCGATGCCCACCTCGGCGGCGGCTCGACCCTCGACCAGGGCGTTTACACAACCTCGGTGATCAACTGGTTCGCCGACTCAGAAGTGGTCGAACTAGTCAGCCGCGGCGAGCTTTACCCCAACACGACGGATGCCCTTGCGGTCACCCAGTTCCGGTTCGCGAACGGTGTCATCGGACTCGGCACATCCTCGCTGAGCACCTCGCTCGGTGCCGGCGCGCGACTAGTCGGTGAGGATGCCTACATCGAAATCGACCCTGCGTTCTGGACTCCGGTGAGCGCGACCCTCTATCGCTTCGACTCGAACGACCAGTTGGTGCCCGAGCGCATCGAAGTGCCAAAAGACGGTGCTGGTTACGCGCACATGATTCGCCGCGTTAGCGAGCAGGTGCTCGCGGGTGAGACCGAGTGCCCAGAGCGCAGCCACGCAGAATCAGTTGCAATCATGGGCCAGCTGGATGACATACGTGTTCAGCTTGGTGCTCCGATCAGTGCCTTCAGCAAGACCGAGGCCGAGTCGAAGTACTAGCTCTTCCAGATGCTCGGGGCTGGTTCCTTGAGCTTCGGCAGTGCTGAGTCGTTAGCCCACTCGAGAACCCACTTCGGCATCTCTGGCTCGTGGGCCTCCCACGAGGGATCTGCCTTCAAAACCTCTTCTACCGTCACGATTCCGCGCGTGCGCTTCAGGAAGCGGACTCTGATGTGCGCCACGGCGTAGATTTCGCCATCAGCAGTGAATCGGCACTCGAAATAAAAGGCAAGGTCATCCCAGCCGACGACTTTGGACTCGATCTGGAACTTCTGCCAGGGCAGCAGCGACTTTCTGAAGGTAATGGTCTCGGCCACGACGACCGGGTACCAACCCTTTTTCTTCCAGAGTTGCCAGGTGCCAGAGCGAACCGCCAAATCAAATCGACTTATGTCGAGCAGCGCAAAAAACTTGGCATTGTTCATGTGCCTGAAGATGTCGAGGTCGCTAGGCCATACCCTGAAACTGCGGATGCCGACATCGCTCCAGTGCAGTTTGCTGCGGGTGCGCCAAGAGATGAGCTGCCAAATCAGGCGCCACCACAGGTTCATTCGGAGCGGCCTACCAGATCTTTACGCGCTCGGCTGGGTCTAGCCAGAGCTCATCCTGTTCGGTTACGCCGAACGCCTCGTAGTAGGCGTCGATGTTGCGAACAATCTGGTTGCAGCGGAACTCATTTGGTGAGTGCGGGTCGGTGGCGAGACGCTGGATCACGATTGCGTCGCGTCCCTTGCCCTGCCAGGCCTGACCCCAAGACAGGAACAGGCGCTGCGGTCCGGTGTAGCCGTCAATCTTGGCCTGTGGGTCGATTCCCTTGTCGGCGCACATCAGCAGGTATGCCTTCAGCGCAATAGCGAGTCCGCCGAGGTCACCGATGTTTTCACCAATCGTGAATGCGCCGTTGACCTTGTGTTCAACACCGTCTTCGCTGCCGACCAGCTGTGCCGGAATCAGAGCGTCGTACTGCGCGATCAGGTTCTTGGTGCGAGCCTCGAATGCGGCCCGGTCTTCTTCGGTCCACCACGACACCAGCGCGCCGTCGCCGTCGTACTTGCTGCCCTGGTCGTCAAAACCGTGGCCGATTTCGTGACCGATGACCGCACCGATAGCACCGAAGTTAACGGCGTCATCGCTCTCAGGCGAGAAGAATGGCGGCTGCAGAATCGAAGCCGGGAACACGATCTCGTTGAAACCAGGGTTGTAGTAGGCGTTCACGGTCTGTGGGGTCATGAACCACTCGTCGCGGTCGATTGGCGAACCAATCTTGCCGGCCTCGCGCTTGTGCACGAATTCATTGACGCGACGAATGTTGCCAACCAGGTCGTGACGATCGATCTCGAGCGAGTCGTACTTCTTCCACTTGACCGGGTAGCCGATCTTCGGGGTGAACTTCTCGAGCTTGATCAGAGCCTTCTTCTTGGTCTCTTCACCCATCCAGTCGAGATCCAAAATCGAGTCGCGGTATGCCTTGACGAGGTACTCGACTAGTTCTTCCATCTGCGCCTTGGCCGATGGTGGGAAGTGCTTCTGAACGTAGATCTCGCCGACGGCCTCGCCCAGCGAGCCTTCAACGGCCTGAACGGCGCGCTTCCAACGGGCACGCATCTCTGGCTGACCGGTGAGCTTGCGACCGTAGAACTCGAAGCGAGTGTTCACGAAGTCTTCGCTCAGGTACGGAGCCATGTCATTGATCAGGTGGAATGCGAGCCATACCTTAACGGCATCCAGATTGCCCTGGTTGTAAACCGACTCGATGCCCTCGATGAAGCTCGGCATCATCACGACCGCTTCTTCGAGGATGTGCTTGCCAAGGTTGGCACCCTCGAGCCACAGCGACCAATCGAAGGTCTTGCTCAAGCCTTGAAGCTCGGTGAAACTGCGCAGGTTGTAAACCTTCTCGGCATCACGCGAGTCGACTACGTTCCAGTGGTGCTTGGCCAGTTCGGTCTCGAACTCGACGATGGTGCGCGCATCGGCATCCGCCTGATCTGTCGACCAGCCGGCCAGCTGAAGCATGTTGGCGATGTATGGGGTGTATGCCTCGCGGATCTCGGCGTGCTTCTCTTCGCGGTAGTAGGCCTCGTCAGGCAGGCCGAGCCCGCCGTGGTAGATGTTGACGAGGTAGCGCTCTGGGTTGCCCGGGTCGTTGTCGACGTACATTCCGAAGATTCCGCCAGCGCCCTGGGCGCTCAGCTCACCGAGCAGCTTGGTGGCCTCGTCAATCGAGGTCAGTTCGGCAATCTTCTTGAGGTCGGCCGCGATCGGTGCAGCACCTAGTTCGTTAGCGCGTGCCTCGTCGAGGAACGAGCCGTACATGTCGCCGATCTTCTGGCTGACGCCTGGCTTCGGGTTCGCAGCGGCATCCTCGAGTATTTCGCGCACGCGCTCTTCGCTGAGGTCGCGCAAAACCATGAACGAGCCATAAGTCGCCTGGTCTGCTGGAATCTCAAAGTCACGCAGCCACTTGCCGTTGGTGAAACGGAACAGGTCGTCCTGTGGGCGCACCGAGTGGTCGTATTCGTCTAGGTGAAGGCCAGGCTTTACCGGCTGAACGCTATTGGTCATGGATTTATCCTACGAGCGTAAAATTGGGGTCGTGGAACTTCAGAAAATTATTCTCTATTACGGCTTTGCGCCCGTGGCCGACCCCGAGGCTGTCAAGCTGTGGCAGCGCACCCTGTGCGAGTCACTGGGGCTCAAGGGTCGCATCCTGATTTCAAAGCACGGCATCAACGGAACCCTTGGTGGGCCGATGAGCGCGCTCAAGAAGTACGTTCGCCAAACTCGCGAATACCCAGGCTTCGGCAAGATCGACTTCAAGTGGTCTGAGGGAACCGGCAACGATTTTCCACGCCTGAGCGTGAAGCACCGCAAAGAGCTGGTGGCCTTTACCCTGCCTGACGAGGTTCAGGTCGACCGCAGCGGTGTCACCAACGGTGGTGTTCACCTCAAGCCAGACCAGGTCAACAAGCTCGTCGAAGAGCGCGGCGAAGAGGTCGTCTTCTTCGACGGTCGCAACGCATTCGAGGCCAAGATTGGCAAGTTCAAGAACGCCGTCGTGCCTGACGTGCAGACCACGCACGATTTCGTGGCCGAGCTCGAGAGTGGCAAGTACGACCACCTCAAAGACAAGCCGATCGTCACTTACTGCACCGGCGGCATCCGCTGCGAGATTCTCTCGGCCGTGATGATCAACCGCGGCTTCAAAGAGGTCTATCAAATCGAGGGCGGCATCGTTCGCTACGGCGAGCGCTTCAAAGACAAGGGCCTCTGGGAGGGCTCGCTGTATGTCTTCGACGGTCGCATGCAGACCGACTTCAGCGACGAGGCGAAGGTGATCGGCGAGTGCGAGAAGTGCTCGGAGCCGACCAACAAGTTCCGCAACTGCGCCAACCTCGCTTGCCGCGACCTGATTCTTCTTTGCGATGGATGCGCCGAGCTGCCTGCAAACCTGCAGTGCGACGACTCGCACACTCGCGGTCGGTCGCTTGCCGGCCAAGTTGGCTAGCACCTAGACCAAAAGCACGAAGAAGACCCCCGGCTGCCAGCCGAGGGTCTTCTTCTTTAAGGAGAAATTGTGCGTTGACTAGCTAGCCAAGCACGATCGGTGTTGCCACGGTGCCATCAGCCGCAACGGTCACGGTGACAGTGCCCGCGACGGTGCCGTCGGCGGCGACAAGCTCAATCTTGTAGCTGTCGGTTGCGCCGAGTCGCAGGTTCACCTTCTGGGCACCGGTGCCGGTTACAGGCAAGCCTGGACGAGCGACCGGGTTGGTTACGGCGACGCCGTCGTCGACTGTCTCGGTGATTCGAATCGTGTAGGTCTTGCCATCGGTAGGAACATTGACGGTGGCCGAAATCGGTGCTGCCTGGCCAGGACGCTGACCATCGAAGCCTCCGCGACTCTCTCCACCGCGGCCGCCGCGCTCACCGCGCTCGCCTCGTCCGTCTCCGTGTGGGCCACGGCCCTTGCCCTTGCCTTCACCAGCAACTGGTGCGGTCGGGGTAGCGTAAGCCACGGTCAGCGGTGCCGAACTGGTTGCGGTTGCCACGCCAGCGGCATCCACGATTACGGTCACGAGAACACCGGCTCCGCCAGCAGCCGGGTATACGGCGTACTTGGTGGTAGTGCTAGCCGCACCGCCGCGAAGCATGAGGTTGCCGGTCGCGGTTCCGCCAGTGAGGGTGTCTGCCTTCACGTGCATGAGCTTGGCTCCGGTGGCAGGTGCGGTCGCAGGTGCGCTGGTTGCCGCTGCGTCGAGCAGGTAAACCTTGAACTCGCCGCCGTGACCGGCCTGGTGAGCGTCGGTGATGGTCGATGGAACTGCGGTGACGGTTGCGGCAACGGTTGCCACGGATCCCGAAACCTTGGATGCCGAGTTCGAGCTGGCGGCGTTCGGTGCCTTGCCGTTCTTGGCATTGTTTAGAGCAAGCGATGGGGTAGCGATAGCCAGGCTGACTGCCGCTGCAACACCGACTGCTGCGAATGCTTTGCGCTTGATGTTTTTCATTTCCTTGTTCCTTTCTTGGGGACACCAATGAACCTAGAAAGGATCCGAGAGCCGGGTTGCCAAACTCAGCATGCTCTGGCTGTTCTGCCAGCGGATTGCCAGACAAACCCCCTTTTTCATGTGAGAAGTCTTAGAGCCGTTTGGCTAAACCCTTAAAGCAAAAGACCGAGTTCTCGGGAACCCGGTCTTTGTGTCTGTGCGCGAGGCGGGACTTGAACCCGCACGCCCGTGAAGGCACTGGCACCTGAAGCCAGCGCGTCTGCCATTTCGCCACTCGCGCGCATCTTGATTTCTCAAGACAACCCTCTGAGATTACCAGAGTTCAGCACGCCCCGCATCCCCCTGATTTAGGCGCTCGAGGTTAAACTTGAGGCAGTTCCCCGCAGCAAAACAAAGGATCGGTTTTGGGCTTTCTAGACAGCTTCGAAAAGAAGCTCGAGCGCGTGGTCACCGGCGCTTTCACCAAGACCTTCAAGTCAGAGCTGCAGCCGGTCGAAATCGCATCCGCCATCAGGGGCGAAATGGATGCCAAGGCCAGCATCCTCAGCCGCGATCGAATTCTGGCACCGAACACTTTTACCGTTCACCTCGGCAAGGCAGATTTCGAGCGGATGAGTGCGCTCGGCGAACCGCTAATCGCAGAACTCACCGACCTCGCCACCAGGCACGCAATCAAGCAGGGCTTTCAGTTTGGTGCCGCGCTGTCAATCAAGATGGTCGAGGACTCGACCCTGACCCTCGGCCAGATCTCGGTTCACTCAGCCAGTCACAAGCTCGCGGTCGAGTGGACTCCAGCAATCGAAATCGATGGACAGCGCCACCTGCTGCAGAAATCACGCACCACGGTTGGTCGCGACGCCTCGGCCGATATTCCGATTGCCGACAGTGGCCTGAGCCGCACCCACTTCGAGTTGCTCTGGGACGGCAAGAATGCCGGCATTCGCGACCTCGGTTCAACCAACGGCACCAAGGTAAATGGTCAGGCGATTCTCGAAGGTCCGCTCGCACCCGACTCCGTGATTCAAGCCGGTCGCAGCGAGTTCGTGTTTAGGGTAATCGCCAGGTCGGTCGGTGAAGCTTGAGTGAATTAGCGCTCTGGATCGTTCGCACCGGCTTTCTGGTGGTGCTGTGGATCTTCGTGTTCTCGATCATCTCGGTGATTCGCTCTGACCTGTTCGGTCAAAAGGTAGTCAACAAGGTTGCCGAAGCCAGGGCACCAAAGGTGGTCAGTGCGCCAATCACCGGCCCGACCATCGGTGGGCTGGCGTCGGGCAGCGCAGCCGCGAGTGGCGGGGGCGCCGCAGGGGCATCCTCAAGCGCACCGACTCTGATGAGCGAACCGACCGGCAGCATGGCAACCAAACTCGTGATCACCGAGGGCCCGCGCGCTGGCCACACCTTGCGCCTCGACCGTCGCGAGATCACCATCGGCCGCAGCGCCGACAGCGATCTAGTGGTGGACGACGAATACGCATCCACGCATCACGCCAAGCTCGTGCTGATCAACAACGACTGGTTGGTGCAAGACCTCAACTCGACCAACGGCACCTACCTCGACGGCTCGCGCGTCGGCACACCAGCCGTGATCAAGCTGAACACCCCGGTGCGCATCGGTAAGACCAGTTTCGAACTGCGAGCCTAAGGTCAGCGATGCCAATCAAGACCATCAGCTACGCACTCTCTGACGTTGGTCGAGTTCGCTCGAGCAACCAGGATTCGGGCTACGCGGGTCTAAACCTGTTCTTCGTTGCCGACGGCATGGGCGGTCACGCCGGCGGTGACATCGCTTCAGCGCTGGTTGCCCAGCACGTCGCCCAGCTTGATGAGCAGTTCACCGATGTCGAGAACGCTGCCAAAGCACTCAACGAGACCATCTGGACCGCAAACGATGTTCTCGCCGCCGCCGTTCAAGAGCATCCCGACCTTGCCGGAATGGGAACCACTTTCTCGGGGCTCACCGTGGTCGGCGATCAAATGGTGATTGCGCACATCGGCGACAGCCGCGTCTATCTGGTGCGCGACGGCCACGTCAAGCAGGTGACGGTCGACCACACCTTCGTGCAGCGACTGGTCGACACGGGCCGCATCACTCCCGAAGAAGCTCTGGTTCACCCGCGCCGCAGCGTGCTGATGCGCGTGCTCGGCGAGCAAGAGGCGCGTCCGGCTATCGATTCAATCGTGATGGATGCGTTGCCCGGCGACCGCTGGCTGCTTTGTTCCGACGGTCTGAGCGGATACGTTCCAGACGACATCGTCAATCAGATTCTCACCTCGAAGATCCCAGCCGATGAGGCCGCCGAACTGTTGGTCGGCGAGACTCTCGAGCACGGAGCACCAGACAACGTCACCGTGGTCGTCGTCGATGTGATTGGCTCTGCCGTGCCGACCGATTTCGAACCGACCAAGCGTTTTGTTGGTTCTGGCGCAAACGAGGTCGTCATCGACGACCGCAAAGGTCGCAAGGGTCTGCGCATCTTCAACACCAAGATCCTCGACGACATCATCGGTCGCGGCTACCAGGAGGCCGAGTTCCTGCCCGGCACCGAAGAGTATCTCGAGCAGATCCTGCTCGAGACGCGCAGTCGCATCCGTTGGCGTCGTATTCGACAGTTGCTCACGCTGGCTGCCCTCATCGCGCTCGTCGCATCCCTGGCCACCGCTGCCTATAACTACACCCAGACGCGCTACTACGTTTCTGAGTCGAATGGCTACATCGCGATCTATCAGGGCATCCACGAAGAGCTTGGCCCGTTCAAGTTCAACCGGGTGCTCGAAGTCACCGATTACCGACTCGATGAGCTGAGCGACTACTGGCAGGCCGTCGTCGAAAAGTCGGTCAGCACCGACAGCCTCGAGTCTGCAAAGCAGACCGTCGAGAGCATCGTCGAGCGTTCGGCCGCCTCTGAGGTGGTTCCGTAATGTCGAACACCACATCGAGCATCAACATCGCGAAGATTGTTCGCGTCGTGCCACGCCTTCGCAACATCGAGGCCCTGCTGCTGCTGTTCGTGCTCGCGATGTTCCTGTTTGCTCTGGTGCAGATTCAACTTTCGGTTCTCGAAATCGTGAACACCGACATCTGGCTCTATTGGACACCGATCGCCGCTTTCTCGGTGGGCATCCACATGATTCTCAGGCGGCATGCGCAGAACGCTGACTCGATGATCCTGCCAATCGCGGTTGCCCTAAACGGACTCGGCATCAGCGAAATCTATCGACTCGACCTGGCCGAGATTGCCGCCGGTGGCGAAAACCTTTTTGCCACCAAACAGGTGATCTGGACCTGCCTCGCGATGGCCGCTGCCGCCGCGGTGATTCTCTATGTACCTTCGCACCTGTTCCTAAAGCGCTACGTCTATATCGCGATGTTCGTCGGTATCGCCCTGCTGCTTTTGCCGATGCTGCCGATTCTCGGTCAAGAGATTAACGGTGCGCGACTCTGGATTAGCCTCTTCGGCCTCACCTTCCAGCCGGGTGAGCTAGCCAAGATTGCGCTCACCATCTTCTTCGCCGGCTACTTGGTCGCCCGTCGCGAGTCGCTCGCCATCGTTGGTCGCAAGTTCCTGGGAGTTCAGGTTCCTAGAGCCCGAGAGCTCGGACCAATCCTCGCGATCTGGGTGGCCAGCCTGCTGGTGCTTGTGGTTCAGCGCGACCTGGGCACTTCGCTTCTGTACTTCGGCCTGTTCATCGTGATGATCTACGTGGCCACCGGCAGGGCACTGTACGTGACCGTCGGCCTTGGCATGTTCGTTACCGGCGCGCTGGTCGCATCCCGCTTCATGGATTACGTTCGCGGCCGCTTTGACTCATGGCTGAACCCGTTCGACCCAGAAAACTACGATGCGGTCGGCGGTTCGTACCAATTGGTTCAGGGCATTTTTGGTCTGGCGCACGGAGGCATCTTCGGCACCGGGCTCGGCGGCGGTGTTCCGCAGCTGGTTCCACTTGCCGAGAGCGACTTCATCATCGCGGCACTCGGTGAAGAACTCGGCATGGCCGGCCTGTTCGCAATCTTCTCGCTCTACCTGCTGCTGATTTACCGCGGCATTCGAATCGCCTTCAACCACAACGACGACTTCAGCAAACTCCTCGCGGTCGGCCTAAGTTTCGTTATCGCGCTGCAGACCTTCATCGTTATCGGCGGTGTGACTCGCGTGGTTCCACTGACCGGTCTGACCACCCCGCTGCTGGCGGCAGGTGGTTCATCGCTGCTAGCCAACTGGATCATCATCGGCGTGCTGTTGCGCATCAGCGACTCCTCGGGTAGCGGCAGCAAGGATCCGGCACCGACCAAAGCCGGAGGTGCCTCGTGAATCGCGAATTGAAGCGCGTCTCGCTGGTCGTGATGGCGATGTTCTTGAGCCTGTTCGTTGCGGCATCCACTATTCAGGTTTTCAACCAAGAGAGCCTCAGCGCTGATCCGAGAAACGTGCGCTCGGTCTATGACTCTTACAAGACTCAGCGCGGCGCGATCCTGGTGAACGGCAAGCCGATCGCGCTGTCGACCAAGAGCGATGACGCATTCGTTTATCTGCGCGAGTATTCGAGCCCGATGTATTCCTCGGTCACCGGTTTCTTCAGTTTCTTCCAGGGTGCTACCGGGCTCGAGTCCGAGATGAACTCCTACCTGACCGGCAAGAACAGCCAACAGTTCTTCGAGCAAATCAACGCGGTGCTCTCGGGCACGCCGGTCACCGGTGCCTCGGTCGAGCTGACCATCGACCCGAAAATCCAAAAAGTCGCGTGGGATGCGCTCGGCAACCTCGAGGGTGCGGTCGTGGCGGTTGAGCCTTCGACCGGACGCATCCTCGCCCTCGTCTCAAAGCCCGGTTTCGACGCGAATCAACTCTCGGTTCACGACGGCACTCAGGCCAACCTGAACTACACCGAGTTGCTCGGAGCGAAGGGCGACCCACTCGTAAACAAGGCCATCTCGGGCGATCTCTATGCGCCGGGTTCGGTCTTCAAGCTGATTACCTCTGCGGCCGCGCTCGAGTCTGGCGACTGGACCGCCGACTCAACCCTTCCAAACCCGGTCAAGTACACGCTGCCCGGCACCAATACCCAGATCCAAAACTCTGGCGAGGGCAAGTGCGGTGGCAAGTCCACGGTTTCGATTTCGGACGCGCTGCGATTCTCGTGCAACATTCCGTTCGCGCAGTTGGGCATCGAACTCGGCCAGGATCGCATCCGCACCCAGGCCGAACTGTTCGGCTTCGGCAAGACCGTGCGCACACCGCTGTCGGCAACCCCGAGTTCTTTTCCAGAGAACATGGATGACGCCCAGGTCGGCCTCTCGTCTTTCGGACAATTCGATGTTCGCGTCACACCGCTGCAGATCGTGATGGTCAGCATGGCAATCGCCAACAAGGGCGTGCTCATGCAGCCGAACCTGATCGAGAACGTGTTGTCTCCGAGCTTGGCCGTGATCGATCAACCGCAACCCAAGGTTTTCGCTCAACCGATCAGCGAATCAACCGCAACAGCACTGAAGGAAATGATGGTGGGGGCCGTTTCTAGAGGCGTTAGTTCAAACGCTCAAATCAGGGGTGTCGAGGTGGCTGGCAAGACCGGCACCGCACAGAACGGCAAGGATGACCCTTACACGCTGTGGTTCACCGGCTTCGCTCCGGCCGACAACCCTCAGGTTGCCGTAGCCGTCGTTGTGGCTAAGGGTGGCGGTCAAGGTCAGGCAGGGCGTGGCAACACGCTGGCTGCACCAATCGCCCGCAAGGTGATGGAGGCGGTGTTGAACAAGTGACGCCAGAATCCCCAGCAGCCGGCCAGGTCTACGGTGGCCGCTATCACCTCAACTCGCGCATCGCCGTCGGTGGCATGGGCGAGGTGTGGCAAGCCACGGATGACGTAATCCTTCGCCAGGTTGCCATCAAGATTCTCAAGCCCGAATACATGGGCGACCCTGGATTCGTCGAACGCTTCAGAACCGAGGCTCGGCACGCTGCCATGGTGAACCACGAGGGCATCGCCAACGTCTACGACTACGGCGAGGATTCGGGCAGCGCATACCTGGTCATGGAGCTCGTGCCGGGCGATTCGCTCGCCAAGATTCTCGAACGCGACAAAAAGTTGCCGCCCGAAAAGGTGATGGACATCATCGCCCAAACCGCTCGGGCGCTTTACGAGGCACACGAGGCAGGACTAGTGCACCGCGACGTGAAGCCCGGTAACTTGCTGATCACCCCGGACGGCCGAGTCAAGATCACCGACTTCGGAATCGCTCGCGTGGCCGATCAGGTTTCGCTGACCGCAACCGGTCAGGTCATGGGCACGGTCCAGTACCTTTCGCCAGAACAGGCAACGGGCAAGCCGGCGACCCCCGCCACCGACATTTACTCACTCGGCATCGTGGCATACGAGGCCATTGCGGGCCGCCGACCATTCACGGGCGACTCACAGATGGCTATTGCGATGGCGCAGATCAACGAGGCCCCACCACCGCTGCCGGCAGAGGTCGATCAGCGCATCCAGAATCTGGTGATGTCTTGCCTCGCCAAGAAGCCGAACCAGCGCCCAGAATCGGCCAAAGCTTTAGCGATGCGAGCCGAAGCGTTGCTGCCGAACGGCACCAGCAATAACACCGCGACCACCGTGATCTACCAACCGACCCAGCCGGTTACCGCGAGCACCACTGTGATCTCGACCGACACAGCTCCGGCCCCAAAGCCGCCGATTGTCTGGCCGTGGATCGCCGTGATCGTTGCCCTCTCGCTGACCGCAATCACGATCATCGTCGCGATCCTGGTGCAACCGTCAGGCACACCAAGCCCGACCCCGAGCGGCCCAGGCAGCAGCTCGACCGCGACCCCGAGCAGCTCACCGACCGCGAGCAATCCGGCCACCGTGACCGTTCTGTCGACCGACATAATCGGCTTCACAGTGAGCGACGCTTACAACTATCTGACCGGGCTCGGTCTTCAGGTGGATGCGGTGCCCGGCGAGAGCCTGCCGAACGACGACGAGCGCGTGCTCACCGTTTATGAGGCAACCCCGCTCGGTGCACTCAAGGTGGGCGATGTGATTCGACTCACCTACTACGTTGCGTCAACCAATCTGCCCGGCGAGCCAACCCCGAACCCAACCCCGAGCCAGTAGGCCGAGCCCGAAATCCCGAGCGCGGCCAACCGAACCCGACCATAGACTTAACACTGTTTTCAACGAAGGAGCACCGTGTCTGACACCCCGCGACTCATCGCAGGCCGATACGAACTTGGCGGTTTGATTGGCCGCGGTGGCATGGCCGACGTTTACGAGGGCACCGACACCCGACTGGGTCGCACGGTTGCCATCAAGCTGCTCAAGTCAGACCTCGCCAACGACCCAACCTTCGAGGCACGTTTTCGCCAAGAGGCGCAAGCCTCGGCGCGCATGGCGCATCCCACCATCGTTCGCGTCTATGACGCAGGCGAAGATGTCACCATCGATCAGCAGGGTCAAGAGCACAAGCGCCCGTTCATCATCATGGAATATGTGCGCGGCCGCCTGCTGCGCGACCTGCTGCACGAGCGTCCGTTCAGCATCGAGGAGTCGCTCGAATACACGGCGGGTGTGCTGACCGCTCTAGAGTTTTCGCACCGCGCCGGCGTGATTCACCGCGACATCAAGTCGGCCAACGTGATGATCACCGACCAGGGCCAGGTCAAGGTCATGGACTTCGGCATCGCTCGCGCTGTCTCTGACTCTTCGGCAACCATGGCCCAGACCTCGGGCATCATGGGCACCGCGCAGTATTTCTCGCCCGAGCAGGCCAAGGGCGAGTCGGTCGACTCTCGCACCGACCTTTACTCGACCGGTGTTCTGCTTTACGAAATGCTTGCCGGCCGTCCACCTTTCAAGGGCGACACCGCCGTTTCGGTTGCCTACCAGCACGTCAGCGAGGCCGTGATTCCGCCTTCGCAGTTCAACGCGCAGATTTCACGCGAGCTGGATGCCGTTGTGCTTCGCGCACTAGCCAAGGATCGAGTCGAGCGCTTTCAGACCGCCGAAGAGTTCCGTGAGCACATGTTGGCCGCGGCCATGGGCACCCCGATCACGCAGCCAACCGCCGTGCTCGAGCCTGGCGAGCCTGAGGCAGTCGAAGGGGCCGAGGCTCTCGAGGCGGTCGAGGTAGTCGAACCGATCGAAGCAGCGGATTCACTGGAGGCAGCTGCCGAAGGAACCGCCGAGGCAAGCCAAGAAGAGGCCGACAAGCCTGAACCTCTCGACCCGTTCGACGCCCTGCTCGCCGGTGAGGTGACCGCAACCGCAGCCGTTCAGATCGCCGGGGATGCGCCTATCGTCGAGCCGGATGGTTCACCCGCTGCCGTACCCGCCGCTGCAACTCCTGCCGCACCCGCCACGCCAGCACCCGCAACCCCGCCCGCAACCCCAGCCAAAGCCGAAGACGACTTCGAGGCCGACCTGGCCAACGCGGGCTTCGACCGCACCAGCGTTCTTCCTGCTGCCCAAATCCCAGTCAAGGTTCCTGAGTTTGTGACCCCCGACGACAGCAAGCGCGACTCGCTGATCGAAAACCCGTTTGCCGAACTCGGCGTCGAGCTGCCGACCGAACCGGCCACCGCAGGCGCATCCGCCACTGGCAAAAAAGGCGGGCTGCTGAAGGGCGAGCGTCCGTCACCCGGACTAATTTGGGGTGCCTCAACCGCGGCAGGTGTCGTGGTGGTTGGCCTTCTGATTTGGCTGATCAGCTTCGGCGGATCATTCAACTTCACTGTGTCGGGCAACAGCGGAATCGCCGTGCCAAACATCACCAACCAAAACTCGAGCGTTGGCATCCAGAGCCTCGAAGCGGCAAACCTTCTGGTAACCAAGAACTACGAGCCGAGCGAGACCGTCCCGGCCGAAAGCATCATCCGCACCGACCCGGTCGCAGGCACGCTTGTGCCACCAAACACCACCATCACCGTGGTGATTTCGACCGGCAAGGCAACTATCCAGATGCCAAACCTCATCGGCATGGATGAAGCCGCGGCAACCGCCGCCATCGCGAGCGCGAAACTGACGCTCGGCACAATCTCGCAGGTCAACAGCGCTACGGCACCGCTCGGTCAGATCATTGCATCCGACCCGATGCCTGGCACCGCGGTCTCGGCCGGCGCGATTGTGAACTTGAGCATCTCGAACGGCAAGGTCACGGTTCCGGATGTACGAAATCTAGATATCTCGGATGCGCAATCGCGCATGACCGCGCCCGAGGTTGGGTTCATGGTTAGCATCCAGACAAAGACCGACTGCACCAACGGCCTAAAGGGAACCATCGTTCTGGATCAGTCGATTCTGCCCGGTCTCGCGCCGCAGGGCAGCACCGTGATTCTCTACGTGGAGTGCAAGACCAACTAGGCAGTTGGCTAGAGCTTGAGCATCGGGCTGAGCGACTTCGCGCGCTCGGCTGCCCCAACCAAACCGATCGATTCGAGCCAGTTGCCGAGCATTTGGTAGCCACCCTCGGTGAGCACGCTTTCTGGGTGAAACTGCACACCGTAAATCGGCAAAGTCTTGTGCTGAAGCGCCATGATTACGCCACCCTTCGAGTTGAGCTCTGCGGTGGTGCGGGCCGTAATCACCATGTCGTCTGGAACGGTCGAATCAACGACAGCGAGCGAGTGGTAGCGAGTTGCGTTGAAGTCCTGCGGCACATCCTTGAACACCAGCGAACCATCATGGTGCACCTTTGAAATCTTGCCGTGCATGAGTTCGGATGCGCTGGTGACGGTTGCACCCATGGCTTCGGCGATGGCCTGGTGGCCGAGGCAAACTCCAAAGATTGGTTTGCCGGTCTCTAGCGCGAAACGCACGGTCGGGATGCTCAATCCCGCTGCCGCAGGTGTGCCTGGTCCCGGGCTGATCAGCACCGCGTCGTAGTTGGCAAGCAGTGCAGGAAGCTCGGCCTCGGGCACCACATCGTTGCGCAAGACCTCGGTCTGCGCGCCAAGCTGCAGCAGGTATCCGTTCAGCGTGTAAACGAAGCTGTCGTAGTTGTCGAGCACCAGGATCTTGACCATAGGTTTTAACCCTAAACCCCGATAAATGGATGCTGTGCCGATAGCCGCTGGCTGGATTAGACTTTAAGCCATGTCTGAGACCAAGAACGACGAAAAGCCAGCCGCACCGCGCAAGGCAGCACGACCTGCCAAGCCAAAGGCACCGAAGGCAGAACGCAACCGCAATGACCCGAACCCAGTATGGTTCAAGCCGGTCATGTTCGGATTCATGCTTCTCGGCCTGATTTGGATCATCACCTACTACGTCAGCAGCGCTCAGCTTCCGGTTGCCGAACTCGGCAACTGGAACATCCTGGTTGGCTTCGGAATCGCGATGGTTGGCTTCATGATGTCAACCCGCTGGAAGTAATCCAGACTTACAAATTTCGCTAGCTTTTAGAACATCAGCTGCGGAAACACGTTGGCCTCGAGGCCAATGTAGGCAAGCAGCACCAGCAGCGTAAAGACCGCCAAAAGACCCAGGATCGCCTGGGTCTTTTGCTTAAAGAACTTGTTGCCAGCGAGCACCCACGCGACCAGTGCTCCGGCCACGAGACCACCGATGTGCGCCTGCCAGCTGACGCCCGGAACGATAAACCCGAAGCCCAGGTTGATTGCGATCACGATAAGGATCTGCTGGTCGCCGCCGCCAAGCTTGCGCAGAATCACAAAATACGCACCCATCAGGCCGAAGATCGCGCCGGATGCGCCGAGTGTCCATTTGTCCACTCCGCTAAACCAGACAACAGCCACGGATGCGCCGAACGCCGACAACAGATACAGCGCGATAAACCTGAGTCGGCCAAGCATCGGCTCGAGCACTCGACCAAAGACAAACAGCGAAACCATGTTCAGAACCAAGTGCAGCGGGTTGTCAGGGCTGTGCAAGAAGCCCGAAGTGATTGCCCGCCATGGCTCCAGCCAGAACAGGGATGAGTTGAAGGCAAAATTGGCCGTGAAGCTCCAGCCCAGCAGTAGTTGAGCCAAGAACACGAAGACGTTCACGCCAATCAGCGTCGAAGTCACTACCGACTGGCCCTTGCCGGCCGCCAAGCGCTGTTGCTTTCTGCGCTTCGCGGCAAGCTGATCGGGGGTTCCACCAGCGCAGTCCGGGCATAGAAAACCGACCGACGCTTCAACCTGGCACTCCGGGCAGATTATCTGCTCGCAGCGCTGGCATCGCACATAGGCCTCGCGGCCAGGGTGCCGATAACAGATCATCGTCGGTCGGTTCTCAAGCTCGTTTAGTTTTGCGGGCCGCTAGGACTAGGCGGCTTCGATAGTGACCGACTCGATGACGACGTCATCGAATGGGCGGTCGCTCGCGTCGGTGTCAACGTTGGCAATCTTGTCGACAACCTTGCGCGAAGCCTCGTCGGCTACCTCACCGAATACGGTGTGCTTGCCCCAGAGGTACTGGGTTGGGGTGACGGTGATGAAGAACTGCGAACCGTTGGTTCCCTTGCCACCGCGAACACCAGCGTTTGCCATAGCCAGCTTGTAAGGCTCGTTGAAGGTGAGTTCGCCGTGTGGCTCGTCGTCGAAGGTGTAGCCAGGGCCGCCCATGCCGGTTCCGGTTGGGTCACCGCCCTGAATCATGAAGCCAGAGATGATGCGGTGAAAAATCACGCCGTTGTAGAACGGGGTGCCGGTCTTTGCGCCGGTGGCGAGGTCTTCGAAGTTCTTGACGGTAACCGGTGCGTGGTTGCCGAACAGGTTGATCTTGATTGCCCCGTGGTTGGTGTTGATGGTTGCTACTGAAGTGTGTGCGGTCATGTGTCTATTCTCGCAGGTTGCTAATCGTGCCAAACTAGTCACATGGCCAAGAAGTTTGATTTGAACGCTCTTCTCGAAGTTGTTCCTGAGTTGTTGAAGCTCGCCGACACCAAATGGGATGCCGTTTCAAGCGACGTTGCCGAATCTTCGAAGAAGGCCGCCAAGGCCGCGGCCGAGCGTGCAGAGGTGCTCGCCAAAGAGGCTGCCCAGGCTGCCGAAAAGGCCAAGCAGCTCGCCAAGCGTCAGGCCAAGAACCCGGTTGCCCAGTGGGTAACCGTCGGCCTTGCCGTGGCGCTGGTCGCCGGTGTCGCATACGCGCTGTTCAAGCCAGACGAGGATGACCTCTGGCAGCAGGCCGAGGACGAAGTCGGCAGCGAAGACGCCTAACTACCTGTTTGCCGCCTTGGCGAGATCCTTTAGCAGCAGATAAAGTCCGAGCGCTTGATTCGCCGGGTCAATCCATTCGAACCCAAACCTGCGATAGAAGCTGGCCGCGGCGTCATTGATCGGATGCACCTGCACAGCGCGAATACCAAGATCACGAGATGCATTGAGGATGCGCAAGAGCGCATCCTGCAATAGAAATCGCCCAAGTTCCTGGCCCTGCATTCGAAGGTCAACGGAAAATCTGCTGATTAGCACGACAGGTATCGGATGCCGACCGGTGCCTCTGGCAATTCTGGCTTCTCGGTCGATTGATTCAATCGCCCCGGTCGAGAGGGCGTAATAGCCGAGCACCTCTTGGTCAATCGCGAAAACGATTGTGCGCGCGGTTGCTGCCGCTTGAGCCTGCAGCGAGTGCTCTCGCAGCCAAAGATTGAGCGACTCGACACCGCAATCGAAGTATGTGAGTTGATGCTGTGCAGTTAAGGCCCCCAGTTCGCTTACGCGATCCAAGGTGCCTTCTTTTCAAATAGGTCGGTGAGGCCGTCGAGCGACTGGGCTTCTTCATCGAGCCGCTGCGAAAAGCGATCGAAGACGTCAGGTTCGACAAAGGTGATTCGCTGATCCAGGATTGCCATTTCGGCCGCCAGACAGGATGACTCAATCACAAACTCAGAGAGGCTCTTGCCCTTTGCGTCGGCACCGCGCTGAATCAACTGTCGCTGAGCCTCGGTGACGCGCTGCTCGAGGCGCTTGTCTTTAGCTCCGTGAACCAAACTCATCGAAAACCTCCTGTACGGCAATTATCCGTACAGATTGTTCGCGAGTCAAGGGATTAGCGCAGTAGTTCGTCGGCGGCTGCCAGCTCTGGCGCTAAGAAGCGGTCCGGGCCAACACCCGCAACTCCGGCCTTGCGCAAACGAGCAATTAGCTCACCCGTGACTGCCGCTGGCTGCAGCGGGGCGCGCATCTCGACTGCGCGAGCGGCGGTGACCAGTTCGATTGCCAAGATTCGACGCAGGTTCTCGACCACTCGGCGCAACTTGCGACCGGCGTGCCAACCCATCGAAACGTGATCCTCCTGCATTGCCGAAGACGGGATGCTGTCAACGCTGGCCGGAACCGCAAGGCGCTTGCTGTCGCTGACTAGGCCGGCTTGCGTGTACTGCGCGATCATCAAACCTGAGTCCACTCCCGCATCCTCGGCCAGGAAAGGCTCGAGTCCGTGCGAGCGGAACTTGTCGAGTGCGCGGTCGGTGCGACGCTCTGACATCGAGCCGAGATCGGTGGCCGGAATCGCCAGGAAGTCGAGCACGTAAGCGACGGGTGCACCGTGGAAGTTTCCGTTTGAGGTGACCTCACCTGATTCGAGCACCACCGGGTTGTCGATCGCGGCGGCGAGCTCGCGGTCGGCAACGGTTTGCGCGTAACTAATGGTGTCGCGCAGGCCACCCGTGACCTGAGGCGCGCAGCGCAGCGAATACGCATCCTGCACGCGGTTATCGCCAACTCGGTGGGATGCCACCATCGGCGAACCGGCGAGCGCGGCGAACATGTTGGCGGCACTGGTTGCCTGACCTGGGTGCGGGCGCAGCGGCTCGTGCAACTCGGGGCGGAACACCTGGTCGGTGCCCAACTGACCCTCGACGCTCATGGCGGCAATCACATCGGCGTGGTCGGCCAGCTTGCTCAGATCCTCGAGCGCGAGAATCAGCATCCCCAACATGCCGTCGGTGCCGTTGATTAGCGCGAGTCCCTCTTTTTCTTGCAATTCGACTGGCTGGATGCCGGCCTCGGCCAGCAGTTCTGGCACGGGGCGCTCGACACCGTTGGCGTCGGTCGCGCGGCCTTCACCCATCAGCACCAGCGCGCAGTGGGCGAGCGGAGCAAGGTCGCCCGAACAACCGAGAGAACCGAACTCGTGAACCACCGGCGTGATCCTAGCGTTCAGCAGGGCGGCCATGGTTTGGGCGACCACCGGACGCACTCCGGTTCGACCCGAGCAAAGAGTCTTGAGGCGAAGCAGCATGAGCGCACGGACCACCTCGGTCTCGACTGCGGGACCCATGCCGGCCGCGTGCGAGCGAATCAGTGACTTCTGCAGCTGAACGCGGTCTTTCGGCTCGATGTGACGGTTTGCCAAGGCGCCGAAACCGGTAGAGATGCCGTAGACCGGGGTCTCGCCATTGGCAAGAGCTTCAACGTGGCGGCGGGTTGCTGCCATCGCGTCGATTGCACCCTGCGAGATTTCAATTTGCGCGCCATTTCGGGCGACGGCCACCACCTGCTGGCGAGTCATGCCAGCGGTCGAGATGATCACGGTTTCGGTCATTTTTGCTCGTTTCTTGTAATTCGAGTTCAGCTAAGGTCTTCGGCCAGGTGAGTTGAGTGGATCAGGTTTACCCCGGGGCGATAGGCCAAGTGGATTGCGCTTGGCGCATCCAGCTGGATTAAATCGGCACGTGCGCCGACACTCAGGTGACCAATGTCGGCTCGTCGCAGCGCCTTGGCCCCGCCGAAGGTCGCCGACCAGATTGCCTGCTCGGGCGTGAAGTACATGTCACGCACGGCTACCGCGATACAGAACGGCATCGAGGTCGTGTAACTCGAGCCGGGGTTGCAGTCGGTGGCAATCGCGACGGTTGCTCCCGCGCTCCAGAGTTGGCGAGCGTCGGGGTACGGCGAGCGCGTCGAAAACTCGGCACCCGGCAGCAGGGTGGCCACGGTGTTGCTGGCGGCGAGCGCCTCGATGTCGGCCGCACTCAGGTGTGTGCAGTGATCTGCCGATGCGCAATCCAGCTCGACGGCAAGTTGAACGCCCTGCCCGGGTTGCAATTGATTGGCGTGGATGCGCGGCGCAAGCCCTGCCATGCGGCCAGCCTCGAGAATTTCGCGGGCCTGATCCGCGTCGAAAGCACCGCGATCGCAGAACACGTCGATCCACTTGGCCCCCGCCTTGACGGCAGCCGCGAGCATCTCGCCCTTGACCAGCTCGACGTATGCGTCGAGGCCGGCATCGCCGCGATTCTTGTAATCCGCCGGAACCACGTGTGCACCGAGGTAGGTGGTTTCAGTTGTGTGTTTGCGGGCAATCTCGAGCGCGCGGAACTCATCTTCGACCGAGAGGCCGTAGCCGCTCTTGGTTTCGAAAGTTGTAATTCCCGAGGATTTCATTTCGGTCGCTAAGCGCACCAAATTGCGTTCCAAATCAGCCGAAGAAGCTGAACGAGTCGCCTCAACCGTGGTGTTGATGCCACCGGCAGCATAGGCCTGACCGCTCATTCGCGCCGAGAATTCGGCCGCGCGGTCACCTGCGAACAGCATGTGCGCGTGCGAATCAACGAAGCCCGGCAGAACCGTGCGCCCACCGGCATCAATCACGCGATCTGCAGCGGGAACCTGAGTGCCAGAACCAACCCAGGCAACGCGACCGTTTTCGATTACGAGCGCGGCATCCCGAAGTTCGCCGAGCAGGCCAGCGTCAAGCGTCTGATCGTTTGTGATCAGGCTGCCGATGTTGACAATCGCGGTGGTTGGCACGATTGAACCCTAGCCGAGAGCGCCCTACTCGACGTCGAGCATCGGCACGTGGACGTGCTTTTCGCGAGCGACGGCCTTGGCCTCGTCGTATCCCGCATCAACGTGACGAATCACACCCATGCCCGGGTCGTTGGTCAGCACGCGACGCAGCTTCTCGCCGGCCAGCGCGGTGCCATCGGCAACCGAGACCTGACCCGCGTGCATCGAACGACCGATTCCGACACCACCGCCGTGGTGCAGCGACACCCAGGATGCGCCCGAGGCGATGTTGAGCATCGCGTTCAGCAGCGGCCAGTCGGCAATCGCATCCGAGCCGTCGAGCATTGCCTCTGACTCGCGGTAAGGCGATGCCACCGAACCGCAGTCGAGGTGGTCGCGACCGATAACAATCGGTGCGCTGACCTCGCCCTTGGCTACCAGGTTGTTGAACACCTCGCCGGCCTTGTCGCGTTCGCCGTAGCCGAGCCAGCAGATGCGGGCAGGCAGACCCTGGAACTCGACGCGGTCCTGCGCCATCTTGATCCAGCGGTGCAAGTGCTCGTTGTCTGGGAACAGGTCGAGCACTGCCTGGTCGGTTCGGTAGATGTCCTTCTTGTCGCCGCTGAGCGCTACCCAGCGGAATGGGCCCTTGCCCTCGCAGAACAGCGGGCGAATGTATGCGGGAATGAACCCTGGGAACTTGAATGAGTCGCCGAAGCCGCCTTTGCGAGCCTCGTCGCGGATCGAGTTGCCGTAGTCGAACACCTCGGCACCCTTGGCCATGAAGCCAACCATCGCGGCGACCTGCTTGGCCATCGAAGCCTGGGCGCGCTCGGTGAATTCCTCTGGGTTGCGCTGTGCGTAAGCGCGAGCGTCGGCTAGCTCGACACCCTCTGGGATGTAGTACATCGGGTCGTGAGCCGAGGTCTGGTCGGTGACGATGTCGATTGGCACATCGCGCTTGAGCAGCTCATCGAAGATCGTGGCGGCGTTTCCGACTAGGCCGATCGAGATTGCCTTCTTGGCGTTCTTTGCGGCAACTGCGCGCTCGATTGCGTCATCCAGGTTGTCAGCGATTTCGTCGAGGTAGCGGTCAACCACGCGGCGACGCAGACGCGATTCGTCGATGTCAACGATTAGACAGGTGCCCTCGTTCATGGTTACCGCGAGTGGCTGAGCGCCACCCATTCCACCGCATCCGCCGGTCAGGGTCAGAGTGCCGGCGAGGGTGCCGCCGAACCGCTTGGCCGCCACCGCAGCGAAGGTCTCGTAGGTTCCCTGCAGGATTCCCTGGGTACCAATGTAGATCCACGAACCTGCTGTCATCTGGCCATACATTGTCAGGCCGAGGTGCTCCAAGCGACGGAACTCGGGCCAGGTTGCCCAGTCACCGACCAGGTTCGAGTTGGCCAGCAGAACGCGTGGCGCCCACTCGTGAGTCTGAAAAACACCAACCGGCTTGCCTGACTGAACCAGCAGGGTCTCATCGTTGCGCAGGTCGGTCAGGGTTCGAACGATCGCGTCGAAGCTCTGCCAGTTGCGCGCAGCCTTGCCGTTGCCGCCATAGACAATGAGTTCCTCAGGGTGCTCGGCAACTGCCGGGTCGAGGTTGTTGTGCAGCATGCGGATCGCAGCTTCCTGCTGCCAACCGCGAGCGGTGATGGATGAGCCAGTGGCCGCGTGCAATGCACCGCGAGCCGAAGTGGTGCCGGAAGTTGAAGCGTTCATGCTGCTATTCCACATCGGGTGTTGCGGTTGTGTCATGCGGTTTTCGGCGGTAGTGTCTGAAATACCAGACTCACTGAATCGTTATATGAAAGCCCAAGCCCGTGCCCGCAAAGATCCCCGCAGCGACAAGGACTCTCGCTTGCCTGAGCACGTTGGCGAAGGCGAGCGCGCCGCTCACGGCATCCACGATTGCAACTCGAATCGGCGCTCCCAGATCATCGACCTATCAGCTTCTCGAGGTGCTCGAGCAACAGGGTTTTGTAATTCACTTTGCCGATACCGCTAGGTGGGGCTTGGGCGTCGCAGCGTTCGAGCTCGGGTCGGCCTACCTGCGCCACGATCCGCTGGAACGATTGGCCCGACCAATTTTGCACAGGGTTGTCGCCTCGTTTGAGGCATCCCGCGCATCAAATATGGCGTTCGGCATCACGGCCCAGGTTGGAATTCTGGACGGGCAAGAGCTGCTGTACCTGCTCAAAGAGACTCCGCGCAATTCGGTTGCCGTCATGACCGATGTCGGCGTTCGGTTGCCGGCGCACCTGACCGCGAGCGGCAGATCGATGCTGGCCAGGTTTGAGCGACCGCAACTCAAGGCGCTCTATGGCCGAAGTCAGTGGCTGCAGCTGCGCACCGAATTCGGGCCGCGCAATCCGCGCGAACTCTATGCCCTGCTGGGTGCCGAGGCCAAGCAGGGATTCAGCACCGAGGATTCGCACGTGACGCCCGGGTTCAGCTCGGTCGCTGCTGCGGCCGTGAATCACCTCGGGCTGCCAACCGCGGCCTTTGCCGTAACCTTTAGAACAGAGGATGCGAGCAGCGAAGCACGCAAGAAACTCGCGGAACTTGTAATTTCGGCAGCCGCCGAATTATCGAAACGACTCGGAGCACCAGCGGCAAAATGAGCAAACCAACCGAAGACGCACTCTGGCCTCGAGCAGCCGCTTGGCTGCGTGCGATTGACGCATCTCGTGCTAGTGACGCATCCGCCCAGGGATGCGATCTTGCGGTCTATGGAGTTCGCGCCAATCAGACATCCATTTCGAAGACCGGCGCAAATCACACGCCTGCCGCAATTCGCGAGGCTCTAAAGCGCTACTCGACATTTGCCTGGTCAACCGAAACCGATATCGGTTCGGTCAACGCGCTCGACTTTGGCGACTCGCTGTTTCCAGACAGCCCGGAAGGCGAGCGGGTCACCTCAGATCTTTCGCAGCGTGCGGTTTCGGCAAGCAAGTTAGCGGTCGCGCTGGGCGGCGACAACTCGGTGACCTTCGCGGCGATGCGCGGTGCTTTCGCGGGTGATCTTTCGCGTGCCGGACTCATCACGTTCGATGCCCACCACGATCTGCGCGACGGAATCAGCAACGGCTCGCCCGTGCGCCGCCTGGTCGAGGCCGGATTGCCGGGGCGCAACATCGTGCAGATTGGCATCGCGGATTTCTCGAATTCGCCTCAGTACGCCGCCCGTGCCAAAGCGCTCGGAATTCATGTAATTCCAAGAAGTGCGCTTCGTCGCGAGAACCCTGCCGAAATCTGGAGGCAGGCACTGGCTCATCTCGAGGGTGTTGGTGGCGTCGACGGCATCCACGTGGATTTCGATGTTGATGTGTGCGATCGAGCCTTCGTTCCCGGCTGCCCGGCCGCTACCCCCGGCGGAATCAGCGCCGACGAACTCCGCGAATTCGCTAACCTCGTGGGTGCTACCGCGGGCGTGAAGTCGATGGACATCACCGAAATCGATGCAACTGCGGATGCGCCAGACGGCCGCACGGTTCGCTTAGGCGCGCTGTTGATCCTCGAGG
>CAYTNT010000009.1:0-34189 GCA_964439235.1 uncultured Rhodoluna sp.
CCACGTGATTTTGCTCCAAACAATTAGGGCGAATAGCCTCTAAAACTTTACTACTCTTCGAGGAACTCGAACTAAATCATGGATTCGGCAAGTGCAACGAGGGTTGAAACATACGAGCCGCTTGCTCCCTTGCCGATGTAGCCATAAGCCGCAACGTCGTTATTCGCCGGACCGGCGATGTCGAGGTGGGCCCATTCGAGAATGTCCTCTGGATCGTTTGATCCCTTCTTGGCTCCGACGAACTCCTGAAGGAACAGGCCGCCCACGAGCATTCCACCGGCCGGGTTGCCCAGCTTGGCGTTGATTAGGTCTGCGGTCTCGCCCTCAAGGTTTTTCTTGAGTTCGGGCGCGAGAGGCATGTGCCAGACCAACTCGCCGGCAGTCGCGGCTGCATCCTTGACGGCTTCTACCGCTGTCCCGGTGCCCATGAGTCCCGCGTAACGGTTGCCGAGAGCTACGGTGGCGGCGCCCGTAAGGGTGGCCACATCAACAATCAAATCGGGTTGCTCGGCAGAAGCCGAGATCAGTCCGTCTGCTAGAACAAGGCGTCCTTCGGCATCGGTGTTGGTGATTTCAACGGTCTTGCCATTGCGGTAGCGGATGATGTCATTAGGCCTGGTTGCTGAGCCTGAAGGTAGGTTCTCGGCGAGGCACAGCCAAGCTGTCACCTTCACCGGTAGGCCAAGTTTGGCGATAGCCAACACTGTCTGCATTACGGTGGCAGCGCCGGTCATGTCGTACTTCATGCCGATCATCGAGGTTGGTGGCTTGAGCGATAGGCCGCCGCTGTCGAAGGTGATTCCCTTGCCGACAAGAGCGAGCTTCTTCTTCGCACCTTTCGGCGCGTACTCAATCTTTACGAGTCTTGGGCCACGAACTGACCCCGCACCCACGGCCAAAATTCCGACCATGTTATCGGCCTGAAGCTTCTTTTCGTCCCAGACAGTGACCTTCACGGGTAGGTCCTTTGCTTGCTTCAATGCAACGGATGCGACCGCGGCAGGGAACAGGTCATTCGGTGGAGTGTTGACGAGATCGCGGGTCTGGTGAACCGCTTGGCTCAGCACGAGAATGCGGTCCGCCTCGACCTTAGGCAGTTTGAGTGACGTCAGCGCCGAAATCTCGGTGGTTGCGCGCTTTGGTTTGGTGTCACCTTTGAACTGAACGAACTCGTAGTTCGCAACCGCAGCGCCCTCGAGCGACGCGACCAACGCGTTCTGATGCACGAAGTCGAGCGCCAAGTGGACGCGAGAAAAGCTGCCTAGTTGGCGCACCGCTGCACCCGCTAGCGCGCGATAGTCATCGACAGTCAGGGCGCGCTTCCCAAGACCGATCAGTGCTACCGCGACGCCCGATGGCGTGACGTATCGAGTCAGGCTCTCGAGTGCCGAGGATGCGCCCAACGCTGAGAGGTTCAACTGAGACACGACGGCCGCCAGGTCACTAGCCTCGAGAACGGTCGGAACGACCGCAATCGGGTTGCCTTTGGCGTCGGGCTTGACGCCGACGACAAGCGCATCCTTATCGCTGAATTTAGGGAGCTTGGTCGAGGTTGTGAGCTTTAGCGGGTTCATACTCCCCATGCTAATCAACAAGTCACGAGTTAGGATTCAGACATGGCTTTCGATGGATCTCTCGTGCGGCATGAAGGCGATCTCAGCGCCGTTCCAAGCGGGCTGCCCCTGATCATCTCGCTCAGTGGTTTTGCCGATGCGGGTTCTGTCATCTCACAGGTTCGAGAAGTGCTGACCGAAGATAGTGATTCGGTTCGATTGGTGACTTTTGCCAACGACGAATTGCTCGATTATCGCTCGCGCAGACCAGTTATGCAGTTCAGTCGCGATCACGTCGCCGACTATCAGCCACTCGAGTTATCACTCGACCTGATGAAAGATTCTGTCGGCCGTCAATTTCTTTTGCTGCACGGTTACGAACCGGATTTCAGGTGGGAGCAGTTCACTGCCACGGTTATCGGTTACTTGGAACGCCTGGGAGTCTCAGGTTCGAGTTGGGTGCATTCGATTCCGTTCCCGATTCCGCACACCAGAAACTTGGGCCTTGCGATTAGCGGCAACCAACCCGAGATAGCCGAGCGCAAGGCTGAGTGGCGTCCGCAGACTCAGGTCCCCGGAAACCTTCTTCACCTGCTCGAGTTTGAGTTGACCAAGATCAACCGGCCAATTACCGGATACGTCCTTCTGGTGCCGCACTACCTCTCCGATAGTGAGTTTCCGAGCGCCTGCGTCTTTGCGATGGAGCAGCTGATGGCGCACAACGGCTTGGTTTTTGAGATGGATCACGTTCGTGATGCAGCGGTTGAGTTCAATCGAAAGCTTCAAGAGCAACTCGGAACCAATGACGAACTTGCCCAAATGGTTGCCAATCTAGAGTCTGGTTATGCCACAGTGGCTGGGCGTTCGGACAGCGATTTCAGCACCAAGCAATTCAACGAACCCGACGCAAATCAGTTGGCTGATCAGTTAGAGAACTTTCTTGCCGCCCAGAATCGTGACGAACAGGACGAGTCAAACTAGAAACTCATCCGATTGGCCACTTAGCCGAGTACTCAGCTGCCAGATGTCGCGGCGAAAACTCGGCTCGGCAGCCCGGTCTGGGACTTGCGCAAGGACTGGCTTACCCCAGAGTTCAAAGAATCTTGGGCCTAGGTATTCGAAACTGTCACGGAATTGCGCGGTAGCGGCAAGAACAATGGGCGTAGCCCCAAGCGCAGAGCTCTGAGCGAATAGGTACTCGGCCGGACGAACGTAGGCTTTGCCGTATTTCGATGCTCTGGTGAAGCCAGGATGCGCCGCGTTCGAGGACATGCTCCTGAGTTTCTCGTTCGAGCTCGAACGAAGTCTCTCGTTCAACTCGATAGCGAACGCAAGATTCAAGAGCTTGCTTCTGGAGTAAAGGTCGCTGACATCCAGCTCTTCGGCGAACAGGTCTGCAGGCGCCGAGATTCTTGCCACGATTGATGCGACCGTCGTAACCCGGGCCCCGCGACTAGCCATCGGGAGAGCGGCCAGTGTCAGCGCGAAAGGAGCCAAGTGGTTTATGCCGAGATGCCATTCGTGACCCTGTGCGGTCAGTGGAGCGCCCTCAACCACCTTTACCCCGGCGTTATTAATCAACGCATCCCAACCGGTTGGCAGAAGTTTCGCACCTGCTTTGACCTGTTCGAGATCCGAAAAGTCGATGACTTGGTGGGTGACTTGAGCACGCCTGTGACGTTTGGTTAGTTCAAGTGCTGCTGTCGAGAGCCGTGCTTCGCTAGAGCTGACGAGGTGCACCGCCCAATTCTTGCTGAGTAGTTGCTCAGCGACCGCGAAACCGATTCCGCGGCTTCCGCCCGTTACTATTGCCAAGTTCGACATTCCCTGATTCTAGGCTCGTATGGTCACTCAGATCTCTTCAAGCGCAAGGCTTGCGATTGGTATCGCCACTTTTGCCTACTTCGTTGCGGTAACTCAGCGAAGCAGTTTGGGAGCTGTCTCGAATCAAGCGATTGAACGTTTCTCGGTTCTGGCCGTAGAGCTTTCGTCTCTGGCGGTGATGCAACTTATGGCCTATGCGCTGATGCAGATTCCCGCGGGCTTCATCATCGATAGATTCGGCATCCGCGGGTCAATGGCCTTTGGGTTGGGCCTTATCTCAATCGGGCAGGTACAGGTTGCCCTCGCCGAATTGTATTGGGTTGCCGCAGGCGGCCGTCTTCTGCTTGGCATCGGGGATGCCTTCATCTTCATCTCTCTCGTGAGGCTGATTCAGTCGAATCTCTCGGGTCGAGAAGCTGCCACATGGCAACAACTTCTCACCAACATCGGCCAGCTGGGGCAGGTTGCCAGCGCGGTTCCCTTTGCTTGGTTCTTAGGGCTTCAGGGTTGGAGCAGTGCTTTCCTTGGACTCGCGGCTCTGGCGGCCGCAAGCGCATCCTTGGTGGTAATCGGTGTGAGATCAGCACCCCGCGCTCTAGTTGATTCCAATCGGGAATGGCAACTCAGAACAAGGATTCGGGAAACGCGACAGGATCCTGCAGCCAGGGCCGCATTCTGGGCTCACTTCACTCTGCAGAGCAGCGGTTCGACTTTTGTGTTGTTGTGGGGTCGTACATATCTCGGACAGGTATTCAAGGTGTCGGATGCGCAAGCGGGGCTTTTGCTTAGCAGTTTTGTGTTTTTCGCCTTCTTGCTCGGTCCCGTGATTGCGCGAGTGAGCACTCGATCTCAAATCTCACGCCGGCGCACGGTAACCGGCATCGGAATTTGGATTGTTTTCGCGTGGCTTAGCACGGAGATCCTTTCGAGCAGCCTGGGAGTTCTGTCGATCTGGCTGGTCATGCCAGCCCTTGCAGCTGGTGGCGCCGGAAGCATGATCGCATTCCAAATCACGCAGGCGCACTGCCCAGAATCGAGACTTGGTGTCGCAAATGGTTTTGCAAACATTGGTGGATTCTTGGCCACCCTGATCATGATGGCTCTCGTTGGGTTCGTGGTTGACCTGTGGTTCGAACTTGGATTCAGTCAAGAGCGCTATAGCGAAGCAGGGCTTCAGGCGGGCTTTATTGCCCATCTCGGAATTCTTCTGTTCGGATTGTGGAGATTCAGGAAGAATCACGCGAAACTTTCGGTTTAAACGACGTATCCTGTGTGATACTTATCAGACGACCCATTCTTGGCGCAGTTTTTGCGACTTGACATGGGTCTAAATAATGCCCGGATTAGATTCACACCAAGCGCGACTCATGCGGGGAAGTCGAAAGGCAAAAGATGGCTAAGAAGGATTCAGGCACAGGCGAAAAGAAGCGCAGCTTTCTCGATCGACTGCTCCACCCAAACCAGGCTTCCAACCAGGCTAGCCAAGAGCAACAAAAGGATACAGAAACCATTTCCCCTGCAAAGCCAAAGACCAGCACTACTGAAGCACCAAGAACCGGCGCAAGATCCAAAACCAAAACAGCACCTAAGGCACCTGAATCAAAGGCGCTTGCCAAAGCAACTGCTAAAGCGCCTGCCAAGGTAGCCGACAAGGCTGAGACCAAATCGAAGTCAGCTCCTAAGGGAGCATCCGCAAAGGCCGGCACCGCCTCAGCCAAGCCGACCAAGTCCACTCCGGAAAAGGCGCCCGCCGTCAAGGGTGCCGACGCTAAAACGAAGCCTGCTGACGCTAAAGCTAAGCCAGCGAAGACCGAAAAGGCCGCAACCAAGCCTGAGGCCGTGAAACCTTCTTCGCAGAAGAAGGCCAACAAGAAGGACAAAGCCACTGAGCCGAAGGCACCAAAAGCCAAATCCTCAGACTCCAAGCCGGCCAAGCCAAAAGCAAAGGGCGCCGTTGAGCTTGCCGAGACAGAGGCAGAGGTTGAGTCGGTAAAGGCCGCAAAGCCAGCGAAGACCGAAAAGTTGGCAAAGCCGGCCAAGGCACCAAAGGCTGCAAAGCTTCCGAAGGGCATGGTTGAAGACCCGGACGAGGAGCTTGATGAGGACGACGAGGATCTTCCTCCTTTAGGTGAGAACCTGGTCGAGCTCGAAGCCGTTCCAGAGGTTGTGGCCGAGGCTCCGATTGCTGAAGACAGCGTCGAGGATTTGCTGCACCCTGACGAGTCGAAGTTGCTTGAAGCGCTCGACAACAAGGGTGGACTTGTGCTCAGCCACCGCGAGGATGAAGATATCCCGGTGCAGAGCACAACCATTACCGGTGCGACCGCTGACCCGGTGAAGGATTACCTCAAGCAAATCGGTAAGGTTGCGCTTCTAAACGCTGAGCTCGAAGTCGAGTTGGCGAAGCGTATCGAGGCCGGTCTCTTTGCCGAGGAAAAGCTAAACACCGAGGGCGAGAAGCTCAGCGAAGAGCTCAAGCGTGATTTGCGTTGGGTTGTCAAAGATGGGCAGCGCGCAAAAAGCCACCTACTCGAAGCGAACCTTCGCCTGGTTGTCAGCCTTGCAAAGCGCTACACCGGTCGAGGCATGCAGTTCCTAGACCTAATTCAAGAAGGAAACCTAGGCCTGATTCGTGCCGTCGAAAAGTTCGACTACACCAAGGGTTATAAGTTCTCGACTTACGCAACCTGGTGGATTCGTCAGGCAATCACTCGAGCCATGGCCGACCAGGCCCGCACAATCCGTATCCCGGTTCACATGGTCGAAGTGATCAACAAGCTCGCTCGCGTTCAGCGCCAGCTGCTTCAGGATCTCGGTCGCGAACCAACGCCTGAAGAGATCGCTCGCGAACTGGACATGACCCCTGAAAAGGTTGTCGAGGTGCAGAAATACGGTCGCGAACCAATTTCTCTATCGACACCTCTTGGCGAGGACGGCGATAGCGAGTTCGGTGACCTAATCGAAGACACCGAGGCCGTTGTTCCTGCTGACGCCGTAGGTTTCACAATGCTCCAGCGTGAGCTCGAACGCATCCTCGATTCACTTCACCCGCGTGAAGCCGGGGTAATTCGCTCGCGATTCGGCCTGGGCGACGGCGTTCAAAAGACTCTTGACCAGATCGGTGAAGAGTTCGGGGTCACTCGAGAGCGCATCCGCCAGATTGAGCAGAAGACAATGTCGAAGCTGCGTCACCCGTCACGCTCGCAGATGCTGCGCGACTACCTCGATAACTAGCATGAGCTTTCTCGCAATTTCGCTAGGGCGCATTATTCGCGCAGTGGTGAGATTGGTCAGGCCAGGCGGGGGTAGTGCACTTCCAGGGCTCGTGGTTTCGAAGCTCGCACCAAAGCTGCTGTACCGCTTTCTTGGCAAGCTTCCCTTTGGTGTTTTCGTTGTTACGGGATCCGCGGGCAAGTCAACCACCACAAAGATGCTGGTTGCTATCGCTCGCGCTCACGGGTTGCGGGTCTTCACAAATCCGAGCACCGCGAACATTCTTCAGGGTTACTACTCGACCATCATCGAGAAAAGCAACTTCTGGGGAAGAACGGATGATCAAATCGCCATTCTCGAGATGGATGAGGGCCATGCGGCAGAGTTCTCTCGGCGGTTTCCACCCCGCTTCAGCGCAGTATTGAACGTTTTTGAAGATCAGCTTGACCGGTTTGTGGATCCCGCTCTGGTCAGAGAGAAACTTCTCGAAGTGGCAAGTCAAACGGTCGAAAGTGTGGTGCTTAACGCCGACGATCAGAACACGCTTTTGATCGCACGCTCCCTAGCGGCCAAGGGCTCTGGCCCCGATAAGAACGTAAATTGGTTCGGCCTCTCTGACCAGCTATTTGCGTCGGCCCAGTACGGTTACGCTTCTACTTATCTCGCTGAGCTGCCGCGGGCAACCGCTGAGGTGTCTGTAACTAGCCTTCAAGATAAATCAGTCGAGTTGAAGTTCGACAATCGCGGCTTCGGATTTGACCTTCCAAATCGCGGGATGCACTTTGCGATGGACGCCGCTGCGGCGTTAGCGTGCGCGAAGACACTTCTGAAAGATGATTTCAATCCGGATCTCGCAGTCGAAACCCTTGCTGGTCTTCCGCCAGTATTTGCACGTGGTGAAATTGCCAACGTAAGGGGAGAGGACGTCGAGTTCATCCTCGTGCAGAATCCGATTAGCTTTCAGTTGAATCTAGACAACCTCACCACCAATCCCGAGCAAATCATGGTTGCAATTGGCCGTGACGTTCATGATCCGTCTTGGCTATGGACCGTTGACTTCAGTTCACTGAGCCACGCAGATGTCGTATCTGGATTCAATTCGGCTGAAATCGCACTGAGATTGATGTACGACGAAGTTCCATTGGGCCTTGTAACAGACGATCTTGAACTCGCTATCGAGAGATTCCTCGCCTTGCCCAAGCCGGCACATGGCCACAAGACTGTCATCTTCTCGGCCGACGCCATGCGAAGGATGCGTCGCTACCTGGGTCTAACCAACCCAGAAGAGGTGAATCGATAATGCGCGAGTTTGAGATAGCAGCACTCTTTCCTTGGCACCTCAATTTGAATGGTGACTTAGCTAATGCTGGCGTTCTCGCAAAGCGCCTTGGCTGGTACGGCTATGGCTCTAACGTGTCGCTGGTCGACCTCAAAGATGCTGCGCCCGATCGAGTCGACTTGGTAGTACTTGGCCACGGTTCGCCCGGTGCCTGGTCAGAGATCTTGAAAGACGGTAGCGAAGCTTTGGCCTGGCTTGAGCGAGCAATCGATTCCGGCGTACTAGTGATTGCGATTGGTTCGGGTTTCGAACACCTATCGGCTCGCGGGTTCTTCGGGGAGCAACTGAAAATTGCGGGCGCCTCTCGTGGCGTTCGACGCAGTGAGTTCGCTGCGTCGACCACAAGGGTGTTCGGTGAGCAACTTGAGGTGCTGGGATACGTCAATTCGGATTCCGGTTTGCCGCTGATCGCGAATTCGGACCGCTTGGTTGGTTCACTCCTGCACGGCCCACTACTCGCAAAGAACCCAAAGCTGGCCGATGCGATTATTCAACAGCTAATTGAGGGTCAGCCCTCTGCGCAATCAGAAACGTCAGCCGGTGTGCTTTCCAGGATCGATTCCGTCGTGAACGAGATTTGGAAGCTCGAGAAGCCTGACTAACGCTTTAGTAGTTTTTCGCTCTCGTCGTGCCAGACAAGAGCAACAGCTTCGAGCCGAGTCTTTGCCTCAGCCGCGTGGTGAGCGCAGAAGAGAAGTTCGCCGCTGGTGAGTGTCACCCGGACAAAAGCCTGAGCACCGCACGAGTCGCAACGATCCAGCATGGTGAGGGGCTGCTTTCCCTCGAAGTTTGCGGTGTCGTTGTTTGCCTCTTGAGCTAGATTCTGTGAGTCCAATGCGCTGCCTTTCTTACCAGGCAATTGAAACACGGGGCACCGACACTATTTGGCTGATTTAACATGTGTTCGCTATCTGCGTAGCAATCAGGTGATCCGCGCTCGGCATGTTACCCAAGGGATCGAACTGAATCGTGTCTAGAGCGGGCACGGGTGTCATCGCAAAGTACCCTTGTGAGGTGCCAGAAAACGAGTACTCAGCTAGACATCTAAGCGTCCTTGAAGGTCTCGAGGCGGTTCGCAAGCGTCCTGGAATGTACATCGGGTCGACCGATTCACGAGGCCTTATGCACTGCCTCTGGGAGATTATCGATAACTCTGTCGATGAGGCGCTGGCAGGTTTCGGAAATCGAATCGAGATTGTTCTTCACGCCGATGCTTCGGTTGAGGTTCGGGACTTCGCTCGTGGCATCCCAGTTGACATCGAGCCTAAAACCGGCCTCAGCGGTGTCGAGGTTGTGTTTACCAAACTGCACGCCGGTGGAAAGTTCGGCTCGGGTTCGTATCAGGCATCCGGCGGCCTTCACGGTGTCGGCGCTTCGGTGGTTAACGCTCTTTCCGCCCGACTCGATGTTGAAGTAGATCGTGACGGCAAAACGCATCGGATGAGTTTCCGACGCGGCGAGCCGGGCGTTTTCGACGACAGTAAGGGTATCCGCGCTGACAACCCGTTCACCGCATTCGACAACGAGAGCAAACTTGAGATCATCGGCAAGGTTGCCAAGGGCGTCACCGGCTCGAGGGTGCGGTATTGGGCCGACCCGCAAATCTTTATTTCTGAGGCAGCCTTTGCACTTGAGGATTTGCTCGCCCGTGCCAAACAGACGGCGTTTCTGGTGCCTGGTCTTTCGATTTCCATCGCAGATCAGCGCGGCGATAGAGCGCAGAATCCTCAAACTTTCGATTTCAAGTTCGATGGCGGGATTGCCGAATTCGTTGAACACATGAGTTCCGACAGTGCTGTCACCGACACCTGGCGCCTAGCCGGTAGCGGTTCGTTTGTTGAGACCGTTCCTGTGTTGGATGAGTCAGGCAACATGGTTTCCCGTGAGGTTGAGCGCGAGTGCGGCGTGGACGTCGCTGTTCGATGGGGAACCGGTTACGAAACGGCTGTCAAGAGCTTTGTGAACATCATTGCTACGCCAAAGGGCGGTACTCATCTTGCCGGCTTCGAGCAGGCACTCTTGAAGGTTCTTCGCTCACAATCGGAGTCGAACGCGCGAAAGCTCAAGCTCGGCAACGACAAGCTCGAAAAGGATGACGTCCTGGCCGGACTCACCGCGATTGTGACCGTGAGGCTCTCGGAGCCGCAGTTCGAAGGGCAAACAAAAGAGATTCTCGGTACACCCGCGGTCAAAAACATTGTGGCCAACATCGTCAGCAAGGCTCTAAATGAGCGGTTCGCAAGCTCTAAGCGCGACGATAAAGCTCAGACCGCGTTGCTGCTTGAAAAGGTAGTTGCCGAGATGAAGGCGCGCGTTAGCGCTCGAACCCACAAAGAGACGCAGCGCCGCAAGAATGCCTTGGAAACATCTTCGCTGCCCACCAAGTTGGTTGACTGCAGAACTCAAGAGACCGAGGGCTCGGAACTCTTTATCGTTGAGGGAGACTCGGCCCTTGGTACTGCCAAGCTTGCCCGCGACAGCGAATACCAGGCGCTTCTGCCGATTCGCGGGAAAATCCTCAACGTTCAAAAGGCCTCCGTTAGCGACATGCTCTCTAACGCCGAATGCGCATCCATCATTCAGGTCATCGGAGCAGGATCAGGGCGCAGCTTCGATTTGGATTCGGCTCGGTACGGCAAGGTGATTCTCATGAGCGATGCCGATGTTGATGGCGCACACATTAGAACTCTCCTGCTAACACTGTTCTTCAGATACATGAGGCCGCTGGTCGAAGCTGGAAGGGTCTTTGCAGCGGTGCCGCCCCTACACAGAGTTGAGATTGTCAACTCAGGCACCAAGGCGAACGAAGTCGTTTACACCTACTCGCAGGTCGAACTCGAGAATCTGCTCGAGAAATTGTCTCGTGCGGGCAAGCGTTACAAAGAGCCGATCCAGAGATATAAGGGGTTGGGTGAGATGGACGCGGACCAGCTAGCCGAGACGACCATGGATAAAACCAAGCGAACTCTTCGCCGTGTTCGCGTGGAAGACGCCGCTATGGCGGAGCGCGTTTTCGAGCTTTTGATGGGAAACGATGTAGCGCCTCGACGCGACTTCATCATCGATTCAGCCGACAGCTTCGAGCGCGACCGTATTGATGCCTAGCGGCTTAGTTCTTCAAAAAACCAATTGCCGTAATCGGCGTGCTTAGTGGGCTTCCACTAGCGTCACGCTTCGCCAGGTTTGTAGACAAGTCGACTGCGACACCTGATTTGCCAACAGCTGCTGGATTCTGTCCGACGTAGGCGATAGCAATCTGGTCTTCGCCTTTTAGAAATTTGTGGGCTCGAACTCCACCGGTCGCACGACCCTTGGTTGGAAACTCCGAGAGTTCCGACACCTTTATCGAGCCCGCGTCGACGCCGGCCAGCGCTCCAGAGAAGTTGGCGACTGTGACAACCCTTACTTCTGCGCTGGCTGTGTAGCTCCCGAAGAACACGACCCGGTCCTCATCGTTCAACGAAATTCCAGCCATTCCAGCCGCCGGTCTGCCCTGCGGTCGCACATTGCTGGCCGAGTAGTGCAACAGCTGAGCCTGCGCGGTTACAAACACGACCGAATCCGAGTCTTCGGCAAGCCGCGCGCCAATTACCTCATCGCCATCTTTCAGACTGATCAGCTCAAACTCATCCTTGGCGGGGTAGTCCGGCAGAACCCGCTTTACCGTTCCAAGCTTCGTACCGAGTGCAATCGGCGTCTGGTTGCTCGCATCGATGCACAGCAGCAGGGTCTCTTCGGTGCCGAGACCAAGAAAGTCTTTGACGCTTACGAACGAGCCGGGTTCCCTCGGATCGGCTGGCGGAACATCGGCCACGTGCATCCTCAGGGCTCTGCCCTTAGAGGTAACAAAGACGAGATCGCTTCGGGTGGTGGTCGAGACTCTGCTGAGCAGCGCGTCGTGCTTGACCCGCTTCGCTGGCTCAAAGGCGCTGTCTTCCTCGCTTAGGCGCGCCAGCAGGCCGCTGGCGGTGACCCAAATGCCGCATGGCATGTCAGCGAGTTCGGCATCCATCGACATCGCTTTAGCGGCGGTGAGCGGCTTGACCTCACCGACATCGCTCATCAGCACAGAACGTCTCGAATCACCAAACTTCTCGGCAACCTCAGCGAGTTCCGACGAGACAACATCGCGAAGAGCCTGGTCACTGGCAAGTATGCGTTCTAACTCGGCGATCTCGGCTCGCAGGGTTGAGCTCTCAGTTTCAAGTTCGATTCGGCTGAACTTGGTGAGTCTGCGCAACCGAAGTTCGAGAATGTACTCCGCCTGAGCTTCGGATAGACCGAAGGTCTCCTGGAGTCTGGTTCTGGCTTGGTCGACCTCGTCGCTAGTTCGGATTACCGATATGACCTTGTCGATGTCGGCAATCGCGATCAGTAGGCCGTCGAGCAGATGAAGTCGGGCTTGCTTCTTGCCGAGGCGGTTCTTGCTTCGTCTTCTGGTAACCAGAACTCTGTGAGCGAGATAAACGCCAAGAAGGTCTCTGAGTCCGAGAGTCGCTGGGCGTCCGGCTACCAGAGTGACATTGTTGATGCCGAAAGACTCTTCGAGCGGGGTGAACTTGTAGAGCAGCTCGAGTACGGCAGCGGGGTCGAAGCCGGTCTTTAGCCCGATGACTAGTTTTAGGCCGTTTGCTCGGTCGGTTAGATCCGTGACGTCCGAGATGCCCTGGAGCTTCTTCGAATTGACGCCATCCTTAATCTTCTCGATCACCTTTTCCGGACCCACCAGATATGGCAGTTCGGTCACTACAAGTCCGAGTTTGCGAGGTCCGACGCTCTCGACCGAAACCTTCGCACGCATCTTGAAGATTCCTCGACCGCTTTCATAAGCCTCGCGGATGCCTTCCAAGTTCGTGATGATTGCACCGGTTGGCAGGTCTGGTCCAGGCAGGTGGCCCATCAGGTCTTCGAGTGTCGCCTGCGGGTTATCGAGGAGGTATCTCGCAGCCGCAACAACCTCGCGAAGATTGTGCGGTGGCATGTTGGTCGCCATACCGACGGCAATTCCGCTCGAACCATTTACGAGCAGGTTTGGAAATGCCGCGGGCAACACTTCTGGTTCGGTCAGCTGGGCATCGTAATTCGGTTTGAAGTCAACGACATCCTCGTCCAGGCCTTCATTCATGAGCATGGCCGCGTTTGAGAGTCGAGCCTCGGTATAACGCGCTGCAGCGGGGCCGTCGTCTAGTGAACCGAAGTTGCCGTGTCCGTCGATTAGGGGCATCCTCAGGCTAAATGGTTGCGCCATTCGAACCAGGGCGTCGTAGATCGCGCCGTCGCCGTGCGGGTGCAGCTTTCCCATTACCTCGCCGGTAACTCGGGCGGATTTAACGTGCCCGCGGTCTGGTCGCAGACCCATTTCGCCCATTTGATAAACGATGCGTCGATGAACGGGCTTCAATCCGTCTCTCGCGTCGGGAAGAGCGCGCGCGTAGATCACCGAGTACGAATACTCGAGGAATGATTCCTGCATCTCGGCTGATAGATCGATGTCGACTATGCGTTCCGATGGCGTTTGCTGATCCGTCATGTTCCTAGATGGCTGTGTGGCAAGATTTACCTGATGGCAACGACTTTACCCCGAGCCCCCAAAACTTTGGGGAGGCTGAGACACGTATTCGCCTCGGCGATAGATAGCGTCCAGGGGAGACCGAATCAGCTCGGACTGCCACCTTCGAAACTGACGATCGTGCTGCTCGTGGATGGGCTGGGAACTCATAACCTGGAGTTTGCGGCCGGCCACGCCAGATATCTGAACAGGTTAAATACACTCGAGCAGAAGCTGTCGACGGTGTTTCCTTCAACCACAGCTTCGGCGTTAGTGAGTTTCTCGACTGGATTGATGCCGGGCCAGCACGGATTTGTTGGCTACAACCTCTTTGATCGAACTCTGGGCCGTTCGCAGAACATGCTCAGCGGCTGGACATCCGCGGTGGACTCTCAACAGTGGCTCACTGCGTTAGTCCGAAACACTACTGGTATTCGAAGCGAGGCGCCGACAATTTTCTTAGGCCATTCGAGCTACCGCGAGAGTGGTTTCACGGGCGTGATCATGCCCCACGCCGCGTTTGTCGCCGCCGACCAACTTTCGGAGCGTTTCGACAAAGCAATTGAACTTGCGAAGTCTGGATTCAGGGGAGTGGTCTACCTTTACGTCGCCGAACTCGACCAAACCGGTCACGCATTCGGGCCAAAGAGCCCTGAGTGGCTCGCTCAGGTAGAGCTGCTCGACTCGAACTTAGCGAGGCTAGGCTCTTCGCTCAAAGCCTCGCAGCAAGTCGTGGTTACAGCTGATCACGGCATGGTCGAGGTTCCTCTGGATCAACACATCTACTGGGATGAGTATTCACTAGAGAAGCCCGTTTTCGTCGGCGGCGACACTCGCTGCAACTTTGTTTATCTCGATGAATCTGTGGATGCGCACAGCTACGCTCAAGCTCTTCGGAATCAACTGCCGCAGTCCGTTCTGGTTGTGTCACCGAGCGAGCTCGAGACGCAGGGATGGTTATGTGTCGAACCCTCGCTTGAAGCTCGCATCCCAGATCTTTACCTTGTTTGCTCAGGAACTGGCGCTTTGTATCATCGCGGATTCGCATCCTACAAATCGATGAAGATGCTCGGCCATCACGGAGGCATCAGCGCGACGGAACTCAGCGTCCCAGGGCTATTACTGCTCGGCTAGCAGAGCTCGAGCTAGAGCAGTCGAACTAGTCGTCAGTCTTGGTGCCGAAGACGATCTCATCCCAACTTGGGATTCCTGGTCGACCCTTTTTTGGCTCTGCCTTGGGCTGCTCCGCTGCAGACACACTGGATTCCGGTTCAGGCTCGGGGTCACCCATGTGCTGAGCTTCACCGGCGATGGAATCCTCTGGTTCCACAGCCGGCAGTTGAGAATCCTCGGATGTCGCGTGTAGCGAGCTGTGTGCTGCGGCCTGTTCCTCGGTTATCACGCGAATTGAGGTCGTGACAGGGGTTGGTTCCTCAACTGGAATTAGAGGTCTCTGAGCACCTGGTTGGCGTAGGTCTGACTCGGCCTGCCCTTCAGGATGCGTTACAGCAGCCGAAGTGCGCCTCGATCGAACCTCGTTGAGCAGTGATTCAGAGTCGGCTCCAGACTCCGTAGCCGGCTCTGCCGGTTCATCCTCGCGCACAACAGTCAAGTGAGACTTCTTGTTGGCTTCTGATTCCGCGATTGCGGTTTCGCTCGAGGTTGAGGCGCCTACCAGTGTCTCCGCCGGCAATTTCTCGGTCGTAGAAGCCAGTTTTGATTTCAAATTCGCGGCCGCGATGGTTTCCTGAATTGAACTCGTTGGCCGACTGTCTGACTCGACCACTCCGGAGGCAGCAGGTTTTGACTCGCTGGCTGGGCCGACGGGCTGCAACTTTGGGATGACACTGCTGTTGAGGCTCTCGGTTGAGGAGAGGCTAAGGGCCGCCTCGTTTTCTGGGGTAAGTACGAGTTTGCGCGGATCAAATGTCCAAATCGCAAAGCCAAGGCCTCCAGCAACTTGGAAGTCGATTCTCAACTGCCAGCTGCCGAGGTCGATTCGTTGACTGCGCCAGGCGGGGCTGCTCGCACCGGCCGCTGAAAGACGGTTTGCGATTAGGGTTCCGAACTCGATCTGGGTAATGTCTGAGAATCGATCACCGGCAAGAGAAATCCGCACAGCTTTCGCTGACTCGACGATGTGGTTCAACTCATCGATTACTGGTTGCGCGAACTTAGAAACATAGTCTGCAGGAGCCCCGCTCGATTCGCAGATGTCCTCGATGGACTTTCCATCGCGAACCCACTCCTGGATTTCGCGAGGGCTTGGCAATTCCTGGTCAGCTTTCGAATTGGCCGGGGCTCTCCGAATTGCACTGCGCAGCGTTTCGTCGATTGCAATCGAATACTCGACACCCTCGTCGCTCAGCATTACGAGCTCATCGCTGGTAATGCGGCCGAAGTGAAGTTTCTCCATCGCCACCCTCCTTTGGAGTCAAGTCTGCCTTGAATTTTCTGGAACTGCTCTGAGGTCTTGGCGTGTCGTGTTGTCGAATGGGTAACTTTTGTTAGAGACTAGGCGCGCCCGAAGACACGAAACGAAAGGCCAACCTAATGGCTACCGATTACGACGCACCGCGCAAGTCGGATGATGACAATGAGTCCATTGAGGTTCTCAAAGAACGTGTTCCTGACAAGCTCGGTAGCGCAGTCGACATTGACGAGGTCGACGCGGTTGACGCTTTCGCGGTAATCCCGGACGTAGTCGAAGACCTCGACGTTGTGATTCTTCCTCCTCAGGATGACGAATTCACCTGTAGCGAGTGCTTCATCGTTAAGCACCACAGCATGCTGTCTTCTAAAAAGGGCAAATACGGCAAGCAGTGCACCGAGTGTGCCGAGGGCTAGAAGAACTCGTTCTGCCCTAACCGATCAGTCTCTGCACGGCGGCTGCTAGACGATTGGGTTGCCTAGTTCCAACCAGCCAGTAAGGCGTCGGGTCAATCGCGGAGTTGAGCTTGAACTTGACCAGCTTGCTCGCGGTGCCCCGCAGTAAAACGTAGGCTCGCGCGTCGCGGTTTGGCCCGCGTTCTACCTGTGCGGCAGCGCCAAGAAAGACCTCAACCGAATCGATTTCGTTTAGGGGCAATTCCACGCCGGCAACGCGCAGGGAGCTATCCGTGACGATGATTGACGGCGAGCGTAGCCAGACCAGGGTGTAGGCCGTTGCCGATGTCGCGAGCCCCACCAGAAGCCCGAGTGTAGGGTCAAACGGAAAGCCAGCAAGCCAGAAGATCGGTATCGGCATGGCTAGAGCCAACGCCGTATTCGCTGATGGAAACAGTTTTTCTCTGTAAAAGATCTTTGCGGTTGCGACGTTTGCCATGTGTCTAGATTACGCTCGAAGCGATGACTAAATTGCCTGTTCTCTTGGTGGCCGAACCTGGTTTCGAGCCCATCTACGCCCAGCCCGGTGATGCTGGTGCTGACCTGCGCAGCACCGAATCGCTGGTTCTAGCGCCGGGTGAGCGTCGCACTGTTCCCACGGGCGTCAAGATTGCACTCCCTGCGGGTTATGCGGGCTTCGTTCACCCGAGAAGTGGTCTTGCCGCCAAATTCGGGATAACCATTGTCAACGCGCCAGGCACGGTAGACGCGGGCTATCGAGGCGAACTCAAGGTCACCCTCCTCAACACCGGTTCCGAGGAATTCGAGATCTCTCGGGGCGATCGCATCGCCCAACTGGTCATTCAAAAGATTGAAATTGCGCAATTCATTCAAGTTTCGGAGCTTCCAGAATCGTCGAGAGGCGAGGCTGGCTTCGGTTCAACAGGAAGCAATTAGCTAATGAGCACTCAACCAAAATCAGCGCCAAGTGACCGTGAGACGGCAGGACCTCTCGACATTTCAGAGGTTAGACAGCAGACGACCGTTATCGATCTCGGTTGCATGCAGGTTCCAGTTCGCGACGATGTCGCCGTAAAACTCGAGGTCGAAGAGTCAACCAATCGCCCTCTTGCGATCACTCTCGACGCCGGAAACTGGCAGCTTCAGCTGCAGGCATTTGCCGCCCCAAAGTCGGCTGGTATTTGGCACGACGTTCGAGCTCAAATCGCATCCGGGATCACGTCATCCGGCGGTCAGATTGAGGAACGCGTTGGCTCACTAGGGCCTGAGCTATTGGCCAAAATGGATGTGAAGGATTCAAACGGCAAGAGCGTTGGCGTGCGTATGGCCCGTTTCGTTGGCGTTGATGGCCCAAGATGGTTTCTTCGCGGTTTGATTTCTGGGGCGGCTTTGACTGATCCAAGATCCGCGGCGGATGCCGACGACCTGTTCAGGCAAATCATCGTGCGCCGAGACGAAACACCCGTGCCTCCGATGGATTTGCTCGAAATCCGAATTCCGAACCAGGGTTAGAAATGGCGCTCGAGGAACGCGACGAGCAACTGAGGGATAACCTCAGCAAAAAGATGGGCTTGGCTCAAGGCGCTGATGGATTGAAGCTGGACGCTCAGTCTCTGCTGCACGCATCCGGCGGCAAGTTAGGGATTGTCGAGTCGCTTGCTCCTAGCCTTCTCTTCCTCTTTGTCTTTCTGACCACAAAGCAGGCAACCGCAGCGGTTATTGTTGCCCTGGCATCTTCCACGACCTTCTTGGCGTACCGACTGATTCGGCGTCAGCCCATGGTGCAAGTGGTCGCTGGTGCTGCGGTGGTCGGTATTTCTGCCTGGTTTGCTCTTAGGCCCGGCGGTGAATCGATTGATTACTTCCTGCCGGGTTTGATCACTAACGTGTTGTACCTCGTTCCCTTGACGCTTTCAATCTTGATTCGCTGGCCGATCGTTGGTCTAGTGATGGGTTTCCTGCGTCAAGAGGGAACCCTGTGGCGAAAAGATTCCAAATTGCTTAGTCGGTACTCGCTCGCGACTGCGGTGCTAGCCAGTGTGTTTGCCATTCGATTGCTCGTTAAGGTGCCCCTATACCTAAACAATGATCTTGCTGGTATGTCGCTTGCCAAGGCGCTGATGGGCGTTCCACTATGGGCAGCGGCTCTTTGGATTTGCTGGCTTATCGTCAAGCGTCCGTCGACGCAAATCGCATAGACAAGTTGCCTACTTCGGCCTCGACGCCATGTCTTAGGTGCGGCAAGCTGCCAAAGCCTTGGCGTGAACGCCTTGCCAGCCCAAGCTTAGCCCGCTGTGACCCCATTCGCTGGTAGATTATTGCGAGATTCCACATTGAGACAGGAGCGGGCATCGATGTCCAAGGTAAACAGTTTCGGTTCTTCTGACCTTCTTCAGGTTGGCAACAAGTCTTACCGCATCTTCAAGCTGAACTCAGTTGACTCCAAGACCCTGCCGTACAGCCTCAAGATTCTCCTCGAGAACCTGCTACGTACCGAGGATGGCGCAAACGTAACCGCCGAGCAGATAAGCGCGCTGGCTAACTGGGATGCCTCTGCAGAGCCAGACACCGAGATTCAGTTCACTCCTGCCCGTGTGATCATGCAGGACTTCACGGGTGTTCCCTGCGTGGTCGACCTTGCCACAATGCGTGAAGCCGTTGCCGCTCTAGGTGGCGACCCGAAGAAGATCAACCCGCTCGCTCCAGCCGAGTTGGTAATCGACCACTCAGTTCAGATCGACGTTGCGGGAACTCCAGATGCCTTCGAGAAGAACGTTGAACTCGAGTACCAGCGCAACGGAGAGCGCTACCAGTTCCTTCGTTGGGGCCAGACGGCTTTCGAAGAGTTCAAGGTTGTGCCGCCTGGTACCGGTATCGTGCACCAGGTAAACATTGAGTACCTTGCTCGCGTTGTAATGGCTCGTGAGGTAAACGGTGAATTGCAGGCATACCCGGACAGCTGTGTAGGAACCGACTCTCACACCACCATGGTCAACGGACTCGGAGTTTTGGGCTGGGGTGTAGGCGGCATCGAGGCCGAGGCGGCCATGCTGGGCCAGCCAGTTTCAATGCTTATTCCTAGGGTTGTTGGGTTCAAGCTAACCGGTTCAATTCAGCCTGGAGTAACCGCAACCGATGTGGTTCTAACCATTACCGAGATGCTTCGTAAGCACGGAGTGGTGGGCAAATTTGTCGAATTCTACGGAGAAGGTGTCAGCTCAGTTCCGCTAGCGAATCGAGCAACCATCGGAAACATGTCTCCGGAGTTTGGCTCGACCGTTGCCATCTTCCCAATCGACTCAGTAACGATCGACTACCTGCGCACCACCGGACGCAGCCAGGAACAGCTAGATCTCGTCGAGGCGTATTGCAAGGCTCAGGGGCTATGGCACGATCCATCGATCGAGCCACGTTACAGCGAGTACCTTGACCTCGACCTATCGACCGTTGTGCCGTCGATCGCAGGGCCAAAGCGTCCGCAAGATCGCATCCAGCTAAGCGACGCGAAGCGTTCATTCGAGGAAGTCCTGCCTTCGTACGCTCCAGAAAAGAGCAAGCCGACTCAGGTTTCGGGCAAGGAATTTGCGCTAGACCACGGACACGTCACTATTGCCTCGATCACCTCTTGCACCAACACCTCTAACCCATCGGTCATGTTGGCCGCGGGGCTGGTAGCACGTAAAGCGGTCGCCAAGGGGCTCAAGGCCAAGCCTTGGGTCAAGACCTCACTCGCCCCAGGATCCAAAGTTGTGACCGAGTACTACGAAAAGGCTGGACTCACCAGGGATCTCGACGCCCTCGGATTCAACCTAGTTGGATACGGATGTGCCACCTGCATCGGTAACTCTGGCCCGCTAGCCGATGAAATCAGCGAAGCAATCAACAACAACGACCTAGCGGTTACCGCGGTTCTCTCGGGAAACCGTAACTTTGAGGGTCGTATCAGCCCAGACGTGAAGATGAACTACTTGGCATCGCCGCCTTTGGTTATTGCTTACGCGCTGGCTGGAACCATGGACTTCGATTTCGAGAATGATCCTCTTGGCCAAGATTCGAACGGAAACGACGTTTATCTCAAGGACATCTGGCCAACCGCTCAGGAGGTTCAGGACACGATCGACAGCTCGATCAACAGTGAGATGTTCAAGACCCAGTACGCATCCGTGTTCGATGGCGACAGCCGCTGGCGTTCGCTTCCAACGCCGGAAGGCGCCACTTTCGCCTGGGACGCGAACTCGACTTATGTCCGGAAGGCACCGTACTTTGATGGCATGCAGGCAAAGCCTGAGCCCGTTAAGGACATCTCGTCGGCACGAGTCCTTGCCAAGCTAGGAGACTCGGTGACCACCGACCACATCAGCCCAGCGGGAAGCATCAAGGCCGACTCGCCGGCCGGCAAGTACCTGGCCGAGCACGGCGTGTCACGTGTCGACTTCAACTCGTACGGTTCTCGCCGGGGAAACCACGAGGTCATGATTCGTGGAACATTCGCGAACATCCGTCTCAAGAACCAGCTCTTGAATGGTGTCGAGGGTGGATACACGCGTGACTTCACCCAGGCCGACGGCCCGCAGTCGTTCATTTACGATGCTTCGGTCAACTACCAGGCCGCTGGCACTCCACTCGTGATTCTCGGCGGCAAGGAATACGGCTCCGGTTCATCGCGTGACTGGGCGGCAAAGGGAACGCGCTTGCTTGGCGTTTCAGTGGTAATCGCCGAGTCGTTCGAGCGCATCCACCGTTCAAACCTGATCGGAATGGGCGTTCTGCCGCTGCAGTTCCCTGTAGGCCAGACCGCGGACTCGCTTGGCCTGGACGGAACCGAAGAGTTCTCGATCACCGGCGTGACCGCGCTAAACGATGGAGTTACCCCGAAGACCGTTCGAGTCGTGGCCAAGCCAACCAGTCACTCGGCCGCCGGCAAGCCGACGATTGAGTTCGATGCGGTTGTTCGCATCGACACACCTGGAGAGGCCGACTACTACCGCAACGGTGGCATTCTGCAATACGTGCTTCGCAGTTTGGTCGCGTAGGTAGCCCTTTCAGGAATACCTGAGCCGCCGAAACGATTTGGAATCGCATGAGCATTCTGTCCAGAATTCGGGGTCCGAGAGACCTGGATGCGCTCAGCGCGACCGAGCTCGCGGAGCTCGCCTCTGAGATCCGCGAGTTCTTGGTGAATGCGGTTGCTCGTACTGGCGGCCATCTAGGGCCGAATCTAGGAGCCGTCGAAGCCACGATTGCGATTCATCGGGTGTTCGATTCTCCTAAGGATTCGATCATCTTCGACACCGGTCACCAGTCCTACGTTCACAAGCTTCTGACCGGTCGACAGGACTTCACTCGACTTCGCCAATCGGGCGGCATCGCTGGTTACCCGCAGCGCGCCGAGTCGATTCACGACATCGTTGAGTCGTCGCACGCATCCTCTTCGCTCTCTTGGGCTGATGGCATCGCCAGAGCGAATGCGAACCTCGGGCACAAAGATCGCCACGTGGTCGCATTTATCGGCGATGGAGCACTCACTGGCGGTATGGCTTGGGAGGCGCTCAACAACATCACCGATGGGCAAGAACGCCGCCTTACCGTAGTTGTGAACGACAATGGGCGCTCTTACGCGCCGACTATAGGTGGATTCGCCAGATATCTGAACGAGGTGCGAACGGTTCCCGCCTACGGACGCGCATATCGACTCTCGCGCCGTGTCTTCGAGAAGTTTGGCCTGTTTGGCCGTCTAACGTATTCTGCCGCCAGGGGAGCGGGCAAGGGCCTTCTGGCCACGTTCGCACCAAAGGGAATCTTCCCAAACCTCGACCTGAAGTACATCGGCCCCATCGATGGGCATGACCTCGAGGCTGTCGAAACGGCACTACGCCAGGCAAAGCAGTATGGCGAGCCTTCAATCGTTCACCTGATCACTCAGAAGGGCAAGGGTTTCGACCCAGCCATGCTTCATCAGGATGACCAATTCCACGCAGTTGGCCAGATTGACCCAAAGACCGGCGAGTCACTCGAGGTAAAGACTGGACCATCGTGGACTAAGGTCTTTGCCGAAGAGATTGTCGAAATCGCGCGCAAGAACCCGCGCGTGGTCGGCATCACCGGTGCGATGCAAATTCCCGTTGGCCTCGACAAATTCGCCAAGGAGTTTCCATCGCGCGTAATCGATGTCGGCATCGCAGAGCAACACGCTGTGGCTTCAGCAGCTGGCCTGGCTTATGGCGGTCTGCACCCGGTGGTTGCCGTATACGCGACCTTCATGAACCGTGCATTCGACCAGGTTCTGATGGATGTTGCTTTACACAAGGCCGGAGTCACATTCGTGCTTGACCGCGCTGGAATTACCGGCCCAGACGGCGCCTCGCACCACGGCATGTGGGATCTAGCACTCTTTCAGCTGGTTCCAAATATCAAGCTCGCCGCGCCTAGGGATGCGGATTCACTGCGAGAACTTCTTCGCGAGGCCGTCTCAATCGAGGACCGCCCCACAATGCTTCGGTTCGGAAAGGGTGTTGCCGAAAGCGCAATCCCAGCGTTGAGCCGAACTTCAGATGGCGTAGATATCCTGGCCGGTTCCGGCGAGGGAGATGTGCTGATGCTCGGAGTCGGAAGCATGAGTCGAGTCGGACTCGAAGCAGCGCAACTTCTGGCCGAAAAGGGTTTTTCCGTGACTGTCGCGGATCCGCGGTGGGTTGTGCCTGCTCCAAAATCGATACTTGAACTGGCTCGTCAGCACAAACTAGTTGTCACAATCGAGGATGGCATCAAAGTTGGCGGTATTGGAACTCGAGTGCGCCAAGATCTGCGAGATACAGGAATCGACACTGCGCTAACCGAGATTGGTCTGCCGGACGAGTTCTTGCCGCACGCAACTCGCGAAGAGATTCTCGAATCGACCGGTTTGACTCCAGCTGCTGTTGCTCAGCAGGTTATTGAGCAGTTTGCCGGTCGCCGGAGTCCGTCGGTTCAATAAAACTCCTTGCGATCAGATTGGCCGTTAGCCCAATCTGCCACTCACGCGCTCCTAGTTGCCTCAGCCGTGTCTCAATCTGCGTCGACTCGATGAGTTCAGTTTCGAAGCAGATTGTTCGAAGCAAATCGGGTTGAAGGATGTTCTCGAGGGGCACCTGGATCTTCTCTGACAACTCGGCCATTGCAGGTCGCACGGCCTTCAGGCGAGCATCAGCGGCGGGAAATTTCTGCGCCCAAATCCGATGATTCGGGATTCCGGTGGCCGGCAAGCGAAGCGGTGGAAGATCGAGCGTGTTGAGACCGCGCTGAAGCGCATCCCACCACAAGTCGATGTAGGTTCGGCTTGCGCGTCCAGAAAACGACCGATTCCCGAGCAGCTCTGATCTGGACTTGGCCGGGTTGCCGGCTGCAGCGACGATCGATGCATCGGGTATCAGGCGCCCAGGAGCCACGTCCATTTTCTGAGCGAGCGCATCCCGTGCCTCGTAAAGCTCTCTAACTATCGCGAGCTGCTTGGAGTCTCTAAGTTCATGTGCTCCCGATATTGACCGCCAACGATCTTTAGCCTTCTCTCTAGGTTGAAAGCCTGGCAACCCGGCAAACTCCTCGAAGGCCCATTCGAGTTTCCCTGAGTCTATAAGCGCTTGTTCCAAGGCGTCTCGCAAGTCTGGCAGAACCTGAACATCAAGCGCTGCATAGTCGAGCCAGCTTGGCATCAGTGGTCTTGTGCTCCAATCCACTGCAGAATGCTCTTTTGCAAGCTTGAGGTCAAGAAAATGCTCCACGACGGCACCAAGACCAACCTTGGGAAGACCCAGAATTCTCGAGCCGAGTTCTGTGTCGAAGATACGTCCGGCCTCGAGGCCTAGTTCTCGAAGGCACTGCACGTCCTGTGTGCTCGCGTGCAGAATCCAATCCTTGCCGCTGACGGCGGCAACCAGAGCCGATACCGCAGCTTCGTTCGTCAACGCAGTTACTGGATCAACAAGCAGTATCTCGCCTCCGCGACGATAGAGCTGCACGAGATAGGCCCGCTGGCTGTACTTGAACCCTGAGGCCCGCTCGGCATCGACAGCGATGGGCCCATCTAGTTTCTCGAAGACTGCGAGCGCTTCGAGTAAGTCGCTAGGTTCATCGATTAGTCGAACTGTGCATGTTGGTGCGCGCAGTTCGACCAGTTCTCGTGCTGGGGTATCCAAGTTTTAGATCCGTGCCAGATGGTCGTTGGATTGGCCGCCAAAAAGTAAAACGGCGTCTACCCAAGCCTCAAAGTGAGGAAGAAAATCGTTGTTTTTCAGGCTCCAAGAAGCCCTCATCTCAATTTGTGCATGATGGTTCTGGGTCTCCAGTGCGCCGAAACCTACCGAGAGCACCCTCGTCACTGTTCCTGCCGGCGCCGCGTAGTTTGCACCTCGAGTGCGCAGTGCATCGGTGAGCCAATCCCATGCGATGTCGGAACTAGACGGGTCCGAGCCGATCTCGAACTCGAGTGCTGACTTTATGAAGCAAATCACTCTGAAGTTTCCAAACCAGTTTTCCTGGCCGGGCTCATCCCAGAGCAGAACCATGCGGCCTGTTCCCTGATCAGAATTATCCTCGTCTTGATCCTCGCGGCCTGGTTCAATGACGTGTGCCGAGAATGCGATCGAGTGCTTAGCGAGCCCATTTGGGGCTTCGATCTGCGATACGTGTACGTTCGAACGCTCAGTAAAGCCGGCGAGTGACTCCAGGGCCTGAGTAAAGTCCACCGCGAATTCGGGGTTGGTTTCTACGTTCAACATCATTTTCAAGCCTAGGTATCAAGGCGAGCTGAATACGTTTGCCACTCCGCATCGCACGCTCAACCTTCGATGGATGCGAACCAAACGTTCAACTGATCTTGATCGTGAACGTGGTGAAATTCGACAGGGTCTAGATCTAGCTCATCGCAAAGCAGCGATAGGGCAGCAGCGCCTTGATCTGTCACGCTTCCGGCGATTGTGACAACCGCGTGGTGGATGCGTCCTTCACGAACAAGAGCTGAAGCCATCGACCTGCCGCTCTCGAGCAGAACCTTCGACTCGGTTGCTTTGTTGGTAGCACAGAGAAAATCATCGACCGAGTCGAAAACCGTAACTGGATGCAACTGGGTGTTTGATGCAGATTCCAGATGCTGCTCCAGTATCCGAAGTCTCTTGCTCTCATCTCTCGTGATGACCGCGATTGGGGCGTGCTTCGAGGGCTTGTAGTGCTCGGCGATGAATGTGTCGGCAGAAACAAGAATCCAATCAGCCTGCTTGCGTGCTTCTAGCAGAATTGCGCGGTCTGCAGCGTTTGTTATGGAGGAGCTTGTTCCGTCAAGCCCAGAAGATTCCCCTGAAGCAGAAAGCACGTGAATCCATGTGACCCCTGATTTCAGCAACAGGTTGAAACTCATTTCAGGGCGCTCTTTTCGCGCGTCTGCCTCTTGATGCGTGCCAGCATTCCGGCCATGCCCCGCAACCGAAGCGCCGAGATAGCCTCGCGAAGACCTAACCGATTTGGGAAGTCGTCATCGAAGGTAAGTACGTCACCGACTAGCTGACCGTCTAGTAGGGAATGCAAAATGCTGGCGAATCCCCGCGTCGTCGGTGCCTCACGTGGGGCCGTGAGGAAAATCCGCACCCGCCCGTCCTCAATCTCCGTGAATAGATAAACAGGTGACTGGCATTCTTCGACGCGCTCGAACAGATCGGGGTGGTCTACATATCGCTGAGGCAACTCTGGTAGCGAGTTCGCAAACTCCAACAAAAGCTGGAGGCGGTTTTGCAAATCTAGTTCGAGGAATTCTTCGGCTAGTTCGTTGGCAGAGTTTGCGAGCATCTATCGATGCTACTTGCGAAGAACCGGCACGTGCGAACCAGGCTCGCTGCCCTTGACGATTGGAACGCCCACTAGGCTGCCCCATTCAGTCCAAGAACCGTCGTAGTTCTTGACGGTGTCAAAACCAAGCAGGTACCTGAGAACAAACCAGGTGTGGCTGCTGCGCTCACCGATTCGGCAGTAGGCGATGACGTCATCGCCACGCTTGAGTTTTGCTTGGTTTAGGTAAAGATCCTCGAGCTCGGCCTTGCTCTTGAAGACCCCAAGTTCGCCCGCCGCGCGCGACCATGGGACTGATGCTGCCCCTGGGATGTGACCACCGCGGAGAGCGCCTTCCTCTGGGTATGCAGGCATGTGCGTGCGCTCTCCGGAGTACTCCTCTGGCGAGCGAACATCGATTAGTGGCTGCCCCAGGTGGGCGAGCACATCATCCCTAAAAGCGCGAATCTGTCGATCATCACGCTCCACTGCCGGGTAATCCGATTCTTCGCGATTGCTCGCCTCGGTGGTGAGAGCGCGGCCCTCTGCGACCCACTTTTCTCTTCCGCCATCGAGCAGTCGAACGTCTTCGTGACCGAAAAGTTTCAGAACCCAGAGTGCGTATGCCGCCCACCAGTTCGATTTGTCGCCGTAGATGACGAGTGTGTCGTCTCGCTTGATGCCCTTGCGACGCATCAACGCTGTGAACTCCGAGTCGGAGACGTAGTCACGAGTCACAGGGTCGTTCAGGTCGGTGTGCCAGTCAAGCTTTACCGCACCGGGAATGTGGCCGGTTTCGTATAGTAGGACATCCTCATCGCTCTCGACTACCACCAATCCAGGCTTGCCGAGGTTAGCTTCAAGCCATTCGGTTGAAACTAGCGCCTTTGGGTCTGCGTATTCCTGAAACTTTGGGTGCGAATCAAATTCAATCGGCATTGATCTTCCTCTGTCCTTTACGGCTTAAACTTGCTGATACAAGATTAAGCGCTGTTTTTTGAGTGCGCTACCGGAAGGCAACAGTTCGCAACAAATGGTCTTTAAGTCATTCATTGGTGCGATACCTAATCCTTCTACAGCCCAACTTCTGGGTCACCTCGTGCCGCCGCGAGAGTTTGTTTCGGCGCGTTTCGACACTTACATTCCGGACGGCAGGTTTCCCAGCCAAGCTGAGGCAGTAATTGAAGCCAAAAGGTTTCTGGGTATCGAGAAAGCAGCTGGAGGTTTATTTCGCAAGCGTCAACGAGAGCAGGTAACTGCTGGAATTTACCTCGACGGCGGTTTTGGAGTGGGAAAAACCCACCTTCTGGCATCGATTTATCACGCCGGCCCGGGGCGAAAGGCCTACGGCAGCTTTCTCGCCTACACGAGCCTCATCGGTTTGCTCGGTTTCGCCAAAGCGGTGGATGCGTTCCGCAAATACGACCTGGTCTGCATTGACGAGTTCGAGTTAGATGATCCGGGTGACACGATGTTGATGTCAAGGTTCCTAACAGAGTTGGATGCGTCGGGAACCCGCTTTGCCGCAACCTCGAACACTCCGCCAAACGCGCTGGGTCAAGGAAGGTTCGCCGCGGCTGATTTTGCCCGAGAAATCAACGCAATGGCAGACAAGTTCAAGATGATTTCGGTCGACGGTGAGGACTATCGCCATAGGCCACTCGAAGCCCATTCGGCCTCACTCGAAGATGCGTCGCTCTCGGCTTTTCTAGATTCCTCGGTCGCTTCGGGCAGATCGACTTACAGAGATGGTTTCGATTCGCTTCTGAACCATCTAAAGCAGATACACCAGAGCAAGTTCGAGTTCCTTGTGCAGGACGTTGACGTACTTGGCCTCGATGACGTCCGCGTGATTTTCGATCAGGTCGAGGCCCTCAGGTTCGTAGCGCTGGTCGACCGCCTTTATGAGCGTCAGACGCAAATCAGAAACACCGGAACCCCGTTGACCGAGGTGTTCTCTGAAGAAATGCTTCGGGGCGGCTACCGCAAGAAATACCTGCGTGCAATCTCGCGCTTGGGCTCAATGACCACCTAGCCCCAAACTCGAATCTTTTTACAAACACGAAACATTCAGCGACAAAACACGAAACCTAGCTCTTCCAAAATTGGCGGGTGGCACTTGGGCCACTCGCTTTTGTTTTCTAGAGAGAGGTAAACAAATGTTTGATTCGGGAAACACCGCTTTCCTTTTGTTCTCGGCGGCGTTGGTGTTGCTGATGACCCCGGGCCTAGCGTTCTTCTACGGCGGTATGGTGAAGGCCAAGAGCGTCGTGAGCATGATGATGCTGAGTTTCGGGTCACTCGGCCTCATTGCCGTTTTGTGGGTGCTCTACGGATACGCCATCACGTTCGCTGGTGCCGAAGACAAACAGTTCGTTGGTATTGACGGTTTTCTAGGCATCGACCTCGGCGCAATCGGTCTGCACGACCAGGTTAAAAATTCGCTTGGTGCTCAAAGTGCCGCCTATCCAGATCTAGCCTTCGTTGCGTTTCAAGCAACCTTCGCAATCATCACTGTCGCACTGATTTCCGGCGCGATTGCCGACCGCGCGAAGTTTGGAGCGTGGATGGTTTTCGCTGGACTCTGGGCCACCCTTGTGTACTTTCCGGTCGCCAGCTGGGTCTTCAACTTCACCCTTGAAGACGGCAAGGTCACAGACGGTGGCTGGATTGTCTACAACGTTGGAGCAATTGATTTCGCGGGAGGAACCGCGGTTCACATCAATGCTGGCGCTGCCGGTCTAGCGCTGGCTATTGTGCTCGGCAAGCGCTTTGGCTTCAGCAAGGGCATCACTCAGCCACACAACGTGCCTCTGACGCTCCTAGGTGTTGCTCTTCTGTGGTTCGGATGGTTCGGATTCAACGCGGGATCGGAGTTGGCGGCCGATGGCCTTGCAGCTCTGGCGTTCATCAACACCATCGCAGCCCCGGCAGCCGCAATGCTCGGCTGGATTCTGATCGAAAAAATCAAGCACGGTAAGGCAACCTCAATTGGTGCAGGGTCTGGTGCGATCGCCGGTCTGGTTGCGATTACGCCCGCTTGTGCCAACCTTGACCCTGTCTGGGCGATGCTGCTCGGTTTGGTTTCCGGCATCCTGTGCGCTTTGGCTGTCGACCTCAAGTTCAGTCTTGGTTTCGACGACTCTCTCGATGTAGTTGGTATCCACCTGGTCGGTGGCATCGTGGGTACGCTTTGGGTTGGCCTCTTCGGACGCGATGAGGTTGGCTTGTTCCTTGGTGGCGGTGCCGACCAGCTAATCAAGCAGGCAATCGGTGCTGGAGCGGTGCTGGTGTTCAGCTTCGTTATGGCTCTAATCATCGGATTCATCGTCGAGAAGACCATCGGGTTCCGCGTTCGAGCCGAAGACGAAATCGCCGGAATCGACAACGTGGTTCACGGCGAAGAGGCATACGCCTTCGGTTCTGACCGAGGCTAACGGAAGAGAAAGAGTAGCTAACCGAGAGGGCACTTAAGCCCTCTCGGTTAGCGCCTAGAAAGAGACTTCGGATGCACGACAACGCCACCATGTTCCTGCTGATTTGCACGGCCCTTGTTCTATTCATGACTCCGGGCCTTGCATTTTTCTACGGCGGTCTCGTGCGCGCATCCTCGGTTGTCTCGATGATGATGATGAGCTTCGGCTCGTTGGCATTGGTTAGCGTGCTCTGGATTGTCTACGGCTATGCCATTTCTTTCGCCAATTCAGAAGCTTCGGGCTCGCAACTCTTCGGCATCGAGGGTGTGTACGCAATTGACCTCTCGCAAATTGGTCTCGACCGCCTAATTTCAAACGTGTCAGATGGATCCGGTTTCGATCTAGCCTTCGCTGCGTTCCAGGGCACTTTCGCCGTTATCACGGTCGCTCTAATCTCTGGGGCAATTGCTGACCGAGCAAAATTCGGTGCTTGGATGGTTTTCGCCGCGCTCTGGGCAACCGCTGTTTACTTTCCTATCGCTGGATGGGTTTTCAGTTTCACGCTTGAGGATGGAGTGGTTATCGATGGCGGCTGGCTCGTTCACGAGGTCGGCCTCTTGGATTTTGCCGGGGGCACAGTGGTTGAGGTTGCGTCAGGCGCATCCGCACTCGCTGTTGCTCTAGTGTTGGGGCGTCGGTTTGGATTCACCAAGGGCATGCATGCCCCCCACAACGTACCACTCACACTAATCGGTGTCGGCATCCTCTGGTTCGGCTGGTTTGGCTTCAATGCTGGCTCGGAGCTTGCCGCTGACGGCGTTGCTTCGCTCGCGTGGGTCAATACTCTTGCGGCGGGTGTTGGTGGTCTCGTTGCTTGGCTGGTTTACGAGAAAGTGATCGTCGGCAAACCCACTGCCGTCGGTGGCGGCTCTGGGGCTATTGCGGGATTGGTTGCTATCACTCCGAGCTGCGGTTTCCTCAACCCGCTGTGGGCTCTAGCGCTCGGGCTAACCGTGGGTCTGATTTGCGCGATTGCTGTGGAGGCGAAGTGGAAGTTCGGGTTCGATGACTCGCTCGACGTAGTAGGCATCCACATGGTCGGCGGAATCGTCGGCACGCTATGGATCGGTCTGTTTGGTCACAATTTCGCATTGGAACCTGTTGGCCTTGCGTTTGGCGCTGGCCCAGAACAGCTTGGTCGCCAAGCTATAGGTGTGCTGGTGATCGGAGCGTACGCATTCGGTTTGAGCTATCTGTTTGCGTGGGTGATTCAGAAAACTATCGGGTTCCGAGTTTCGAGCACCGACGAGATTGCCGGCGTAGATCGAGTTCTTCACGGCGAGGAAGCGTATTCGAAAGCCGACCCACGCTGGACTTGGGGCAGAAGCTAGAAGTTACTTGGCAGAGCGCTTCGCCAGGTGATCAGCGCGAGAGCGCAAACTACAACTGCATAGGTGGCTATGGTCTTGACACGCTGTTTCTTACTGAGATCCGACCAACGATCGCGCAGATTCGAGAGAATCCAAACGACCGGAACGATTAGCGCGGCGAAAAAGATGCCGAAAATCAGAATCGCCCAGAAGTAGTTCAAGAAAACTTCGAGAGGCGAACCGGCGCCGAAAGTGCTCTCGTTCGATGGTTCAAATTGGCGCCAACTCATGAGTCAAGACTAACTCAGACACTGTTTTGAATGATTTGCATAGGTTGCGAATTTGGTTTAGAGTAATCAGGTCTTCAAAGACATGCGGATGTGGCTCAGTTGGTAGAGCATCACCTTGCCAAGGTGAGGGTCGCGAGTTCGAATCTCGTCATCCGCTCGGATGGGCGTAAAGCCTTGTGAAGCACGGTGGAGTGGCTGAGCGGCCCAAAGCAGCAGCCTGCAAAGCTGTACAACCACGGGTTCAAATCCCGTCTCCACCTCCAATCTCGAAACAGTCAGATGTCTAGAGCACGGACGATTGGCGCAGCGGTAGCGCACTTCCTTGACATGGAAGGGGTCACTGGTTCGATCCCAGTATCGTCCACCAAAGAAAAACCCCGGCCTTTTGGTCGGGGTTTTCGCCTTTTTGCGACTACTTGATCTTGAGCGTCTTGGCAGTTCGCGCCAAGGATTTCTTCGCCAACTTCGGGTCAGCGTTCAAGCTGAGTCCAAGCTCTGGCATGAGGTTCTTCAGTTGCGGTTCCCAAGTTGGGTACTCGGTCTTGAAGGATGACTTCAACACCTGCAACATCGCATAGACAGCCGTGGATGCGCCGGGCGATGCACCCAGTAGTCCGCTGACCGAGCCGTCGGCCGAGGTGATGATCTCGGTGCCGAATTGCAGCACACCGCCCTTCTGGGCATCCTTCTTGATAATTTGTGCGCGCTGGCCGGCGTTAAGGAGTTCCCAGTCTTCGGGGCGGGCTGTCGGCATGAATTCCTTTAGCGAGGCGAACTTGCGCGACTTTGTTTTTAGCAGTTCGCCGACCAGGTATTTGATCAAGCCAAGATTGCTGAGGCCTACTGCGATGTAAGGAACGATGTTTCCGAGCCTCAGCGAAGCCGGCAGATCCAGCACGGAACCCTGTTTGAGGAACTTCGGGTTGGATGTGGCGTATGGGCCGAAGAGAAGGCTCGCCTTGCCATCGACTACGCGAGTGTCAAGATGCGGAACGGACATCGGGGGAGCGCCCACAGATGCCTGGCTGTAGACCTTAGCGTGGTGCCTCGAAACGATTTCTGGGTTTGTTGTGCGCAACCACTGGCCACCAACTGGGAAGGTGCCGTAGCCCTCGACCTCGGGGATGCCTGCCTTTTGAAGCAACTTCAGGGCCCAGCCGCCGGCACCCACGAAAACGAAAGAGGCCTCAACTCGGGCAAAGGCCTCCGACTTCGAATCTGTTCGAACGCTCCAACCGGTACCCGAGCGCTTGAGCGAAGTGACCTCGGTACCGAGCGCAACCTCGCCTCCGACCTTCTCAAGGCCGGCAACGAGCTGCCGAGTTATTGCGCCAAAGTCAACATCGGTTCCAGATTCGATTCGTGTCGCGGCGATTGGTTCATCGCCAGTGCGACCGTCAATCAGCAGAGGAGCCCAGGTTCGGATCGTTTCAGGGTCGGTCGAAAACTCCATACCCTCAAACAGCGGCTGGGTCTTTAGCGCTTCAAAGCGTCGGCGCAGATAGTCGACGTCCTTGTCGCCCCTCACGAAGGTCATGTGTGGCGTCGAGTGAATAAACGTTGAGGGGTCCGAAAGCACTCCGGATTCAACCAGCGACGACCAGAACTGTCTCGAAAGCTGGAACTGCTCGTTGATTGCGATGGCCTTAGTCGCATCCGGCAAGGAGCCGTCCTTCGAGTCCGGCATATAGTTCAGTTCGCAAAGAGCGGCGTGACCGGTTCCGGCGTTGTTCCAAGGGTTTGAACTTTCGAGAGCGATGTCCTCGAGTCGTTCGATCAGAAGGATCGATTTATCCGGGGCAACATGTTTGATGAGGGTTCCCAGGGTGGCGCTCATGATGCCGCCACCGATGAGTACAACGTCGTATTTGCGCACTTCAGTCACTCGAAGAGTCTAACTTCGATTCGAGACAACTGGTGAGAGCCTACGCGGGTAGGTTACCGCCGACTAGAAGGCCGATTCCGTAGGTGATCGACATGGTCAAGAGGCTCACCAAGACGTTGCGAACCACGGCACGGCCTGGTTTTGCGCCGCCGATTTTCGCGGCGATAAAGCCCGTCAGTGCAAGTGCTGTGGTTACTGCGACTACCGTCATCGGAATTCTTGCCTCTGGCCATGGCGTCGCAGTAGCAGTGAGTAGCGGCAAGGCTGAGCCACCTGCAAATGCTATGAAGGATGCGATTGCGGCTGCGGTTGGGCTGACATGCTTTTCTGACGATATGCCTAGCTCTGCCTCGGCGTGAGCCTTGAGGGCATCCTTCGCGGTCAGTTCTTCGGCCACCTTGATGGCGAGTTCCGGACTCATGCCTTTCTGCTCGTAGAACCAGGCAAGTTCGCGAAGCTCGGCCTCAGGATTCTCGGCAAGTTCGGCCCTTTCTTTGCGAATAGCGGCAATCTCGCTATCGCGCTGGGCGCTCACTGAGGTGTACTCACCACCTGCCATTGAGATCGAGCCCGCTACCAGGGCGGCAATACCCGCGATGAAAATGGCATTTGGATCTTTCGTGGCTCCCGCCACACCGAAAATCAAACCGGCAGTTGAGACAATTCCGTCGTTCGCCCCCAGTACCCCAGCGCGCAGCCAGTTAAGCTTGTGGGCCATCGCAGTCTGCTGAAACTCAGCGCTCGAGATGATGGCATCCTCTTCTGGGGTATTAGGTTTCGTCATGCCCACAAACTACCGCTGACCGCTTCGCGCCGCCAGCAAGGCACGCCTTAGTGTCACGGCCTTCACGAACGAGAGACTGGCTAGACTTCTAGCAGTTCAGATTCAAGCAAACGGAGCGTTCGTGTCGTCATTCAACATCAAACTCGATGGAGTTAATCAGTCGATTGAGCCCGGGACAGATGGCTTCAAGCTATTCGCAGACAAGTCTGTAATCGCGCTTCGAGTAAACGGCGAACCTCGTGATCTTGCCCACCAACCCTCCGCTGGAGATTCCGTAGAGCCGATTCACATTTCATCGGCGGATGGGCTCGCGATTCTTCGCCACTCC
>CAYTNT010000010.1:0-28288 GCA_964439235.1 uncultured Rhodoluna sp.
TCGATTGCGGCATCGGCATCCTTGGTGGCTTTCTCAGCGGTCTTGGCAATCGCCTGATCGGCTTCGGTTAGTTCGCCAGCGGCTGGCACAACACCGTCGAAGTACTTGTTGACCATCGCAATCGCGCGCGAGGCCAGGTTTCCGAAACCGTTAGCGAGTTCAGCCTGGTATCGGGCCGACAGGTCCTCCCACGAGAAAGAACCGTCTTGACCGAATGCGATGGCCTTCATGAAGTAGTAGCGGAACGCGTCCGAACCAAAGGTGTCGGTGATCTGGCTCGGAGCGATACCGGTGAGCTTCGACTTCGACATCTTTTCGCCACCGACCAGAAGCCAACCGTGACCGAAGACCTGCTTAGCAGGCGGCAGACCGGCGGCCATCAGCATCGCAGGCCAAATGACGGCGTGAAAGCGCAGGATGTCCTTGCCGACCACCTGCACCGCTGCCGGCCAGAGCTTCTCGAACAGGCTCTGCAGCTCGGCGTCATCCGACCCATAGCCGATTGCGGTGATGTAGTTCAGCAGTGCGTCGAACCACACGTAGGTGATGTGGCTGTCGTCCCACGGAATGTCGATACCCCAGTCGAACTTCTCTTTCGAGCGCGAGATCGATAGGTCTTCGAGGCCGCGACGAACGAAGGATACGACCTCATTGCGGGCAGAGTCAGGCTGAATGAAGGTCGGGTTCTGCTCGTAGTGCTCGAGCAGGCGGTCTTCGAATTCGCTGAGCTTGAAGAAGTAGTTGGTCTCGGCGAGCTTTTCGACCGGCTTCGAGTGAATCGCACAGACATCCTGACCCTCGAACGGCCCCTCGCCCGGCATCAGGTCATTCTCGGTCTTGTATTCCTCGCAGCCGACGCAGTAGTTGCCCTCGTATTCGCCGCGATAGATGAATCCGGTGTCGTAAAGGTGCTGCAGAAACTTCTGCACGTTCTTTTCGTGACGCGGCTCGGTGGTGCGAATGAAGTCTTGGTTGTCGATGTCGATGGTGTCGAGCAACGGAAGCCAGGCCTCGGCAACCAGCTTGTCGGCCCAGGTCTTCGGATCAGTGTTATTTGCCACCGCAGTGCGCAAGATTTTCTCGCCGTGTTCGTCTGTGCCGGTCAGCATGTATGCGAACTCGCCACGCTGACGGTGCCAGCGAGTTAGCACGTCGGTAGCCACCTCGGTGTAGGCGTGACCGATGTGCGGAGCGTCATTGACGTAAAAGATTGGCGTCGTCGAATAGAAAGACGCTCCGGCGTTTTTTGGCATTGTTCTAGTTTAACGAGGCTCGGTCTTGCGCGCCTCTAGAGCAAGCGAATACAGCTCGCTCTTGCTGGCACCATTTGCCGCGGCAATCTCGGCTACCGCGGCCTTCAAGCCCAGGCCTTCGTCGGCCAGTTGAAGCACCTGCTGCACCAAATCGGACGGTTCGGCAACCTTGGCAACCCCACCGGCGATAACCAAAACCATCTCGCCCCTGGGCTCGCCCTTGGCCCACTCGATCAGATCGGCGAGCGCTCCTCGCTCGGTGTGCTCGAACTTCTTGGTGAGCTCACGGCTGACTGTGGCTTGGCGAGTAGGCCCGAACACCGCGGCGGCATCCTGCAATGATTCGAGGATGCGATGCGGCGACTCAAAGAACACCATGGTTCGGGTTTCTGCCAGCAACAGCGAAAACGCACGTTTGCGGTCGCCAGACTTGCGTGGCAGAAAACCCTCAAAGGTAAATCGGTCGGTCGGCAGACCGCTCACGGCGAGCGCGGCCAACACGGCCGACGGCCCGGGGATTATGGTCACCGCGACATCGGCTTCAACGCAAGCGCGCACCAGCTGAAAACCCGGGTCGCTTACGGTTGGCATGCCAGCATCGCTTACCACCAGCACGTCCCCGTCGCTGGCCAACGCAACAAGCTGCTCTAGACGCTCGGATTCGTTGTGCTCGTGCAGGCTGATTAGTTTGGCGTTGAGTCGGATGCCCAGCGCATTCGCTAACTTGAGCACCGAACGGGTGTCCTCGGCCGCAATCACGCTCGATGCCTGCAGGTGCTCGACGAGGCGAGGCGAGGCATCCGAGATGTTGCCGATGGGTGTTGCGGCGAGAATAAGCACGCTTCATTCTCGCAAAACTAGACTGAAGCCGTGATTGCCTGGCTGGATCGACTTAGAAGCACCGAGAGCGGAAAGCGCCTTTTCGAGCGCGTCAGCCCTTGGCTGGTAGTCGCACTAGCCGCGTTCCTGCGACTGATCGAGTTGGCGCATCCACAGCGACTGGTGTTCGACGAGACCTACTACGTCAAAGACGCCTGGACCCTGTTCAACACCGGCGCTGAGCGCACCTGGCCGGCCAATTTTGATGCCCAATTTGAGGCGGGGTCGATCAACGGCTACCTGGGAGACCCCAGCTACGTGGTGCACCCACCTCTGGGCAAGTGGATCATCGGACTCGGCATGTGGTTGTTCGGTGGCGAGAGCGCGCTCTCGTGGCGAATCAGCACCGCTGTGCTCGGCATCGCCTCGGTAGCGCTGGTGTTTGTGCTGGCGAAACGCATCCTTCGATCGCATGCCTGGGCTTTGGTTGCCGCGTTCCTGATGGCGATTGATGGGCAAGCCATCGTGATGAGCCGCGTTGCGCTGCTCGACGGCATCCTCACCTTCTTCGTCTTGCTGGCGTTCTGGTTCGTTCTGATCGATCGCGAGAAAGTGCTCGCGGCTCTCGACGCCGGTCAAGCCCTGCTGTGGCGTCGACCCTGGCTCTACGCAGCCGGAATCGCCTTGGGTGCCGCTAGCGCGGTGAAGTGGTCTGGTCTCTACTTTTTGGCGACCTACGGTCTTTACGTGGTTGGCTACGAGGTAATCGCTCGTTTCAAGCGGTCGGAAGACAACGGATGGATCCTGAAGTCGGCAGTTCAGGCCGTGCGCGACTTCGTGCTTCTGGTTCCCGTCGCGGCCGTGACCTATCTCGCGAGTTGGAGTGGCTGGTTCATCTCGGGCACGGGCTACGGTGCCGACAAGGCATCGAATCCGCTGCTGGCACTGTGGCTGTACCACGTTGACGCCTATGAGTTCCACGTTGGCCTGCGCACCCCGCACTCCTACCAGGCAAACCCGTTGACCTGGCTTTTCATGCAGCGCCCAACCTCGATGTTCTACGAAGGTTTCGGCGAAGGCGACGGTGGATGCACCCTGCCGAGCGGATGCTCCTCGGCAATCACTGCTTTACCGAATCCCCTGATTTGGCTTGCTGCAGCCGCAGCGATTCTGTGGATTGCCTATCGCTGGCTGCTGGAACGCAGGGCCGACCAGAGCATGATTCTCATCGGCTTGGTCGCGGGCTACCTCCCTTGGCTGGTTTACCTGAACCGCACGGTTTTCCAGTTCTACACGGTTGTTTTCGAGGGCTGGATGATGATTGCGCTGGCCTTCGCCTTGCGCCACTGGGTTATCAGTCGCGGCCCCGAGGCTAAGCAAAAAGCTCGAGTTGCAGTCTGCTACTACCTAACTGCCACCGCAGCAATCTCGCTGTTCTTCTTGCCAATCTGGATCGGAACCGAGATTCCATACTGGTTCTGGTCAATCCACATGTGGCTGCCGAGCTGGATTTAGCCCAGAGGCCTAGGCTAGAGCGTTATGACGACTTACCGTGAAGTGCTGCGCGTCAAAGGTTTGGCGCGACTGATCGTTTCGCAGTTGGTCGCGCGTTTTCCATTCGGAATGATGACCCTCGGCTTCGTGATGCACATCGAGGAGATGCACAACTCCTACGCGATCGCGGGTATTGCCCTCGGTGCCGAAACAATCGGCGCTGCCATTTCGGGTCCGCTGTTGGGTCGTTGGCTTTCGCGCTTCGGGGTTCGCACTCTTCTTCTGATTACGGCTTTCTTCGGTGCAGCCTGCATGACAGTCATCGCGCTGTTCTACCTTCACCCAGTGATCATCGTGCTGTTGGCCCTGCTGGTCGGCCTGTCGAGCCCACCGATTCAATCTGCCGTTCGCACCGTCTACCCGACCTTGGTTCGAAAGAAAGACCTGGATGCCGTCTACGGACTCGACGCCACCGCTCAAGAAATCATCTGGGTCATTGGCCCAGTTCTCGCAGCTTTCCTCGCCAGCAGCACCGACACCAAAACCGTGGTCTTGTTGATGGCCATCATCCAGATTTTGGGCACCCTCTGGTTTTCGTTCAATCCCGAAATCTCATCCCTCAAGATTCCAACCGCCGTCGGAAAAATGGGCAAGGTCCTTCGCATGGAGCTGGTCTTCATCAACGCGATCATCGGTCTTCTGATGGTCGGTTCGTTCAGCGGTGTCGAAGTCGGAGCGGTTGCATTGCTTTCGAAGGCGGATGCCGGAATCGCGCTCGCGGCCCTCTCGGTTGGCTCACTCCTCGGGGGTTTGCTGCTCGCGAACCGGTTCAAGGGCAAGCACTCCCTGTCGATTTTCTTGGGGATCATCGTGGTTGGCTATGTCGCAACCTTTGTGAATCCGACGAGCGGCGTCTGGCTGGGTCTAGCGCTCTTTATTGCGGGTCTCGGAATCGCCCCGGCCTTTGGTCGACTCGGTTCGATGGTTGCAAACAATGTGCCCATGTCGGATGCGCCCGAAGCCTACGGCTGGATAAACACCGGGCAGCTGGTCGGCTATTCAGCAGCAGCCGCGCTAGCCGGCATCGCCATCGACACCGTGGATGCGAGCGCCGCGCTGATTGTCGCGCTTACCTTTGGAGCGGGAGCAAGTTTGGTCTCGATAATCACCACCAGGTCGATCTCAAGGCTCACAAGAAAGAAGTAGGTTGAAATGGCTGTATACGCGGTTACTTACTACTACGGCGCTAGCCCAGAAGAACTAGATGCGATTCGCTCAACCCATCGCGTCTGGCTTGCCGAGCAACTGCAAGAAGGTCGGTTGCTTGCGAGTGGACCGATGATCGGAATGCCGACCGCGCTCTTGATTTGGCGCAGCGATAGCCTTGAAGAACTCAACAACCTGCTGAATCAAGACCCCTTTGATCTCGCAGGCTTTATCAGCGAACGAACAATCAGCGAGTGGAATCCCGTCTTCGGACCTTGGAGTTAGGAACAGAAATGACATTTTCGCCTGAGCAGAACCCAAACATTCTTTTGAACAACGGCCAGCTGATGCCACAGCTCGGTCTGGGCGTCTACAAGGTCAATCAAGACATCGCAGTTCAACTCGTTCGAACCGCGATCGACACCGGCTACCGCCGAATTGACACCGCCGCCCTCTACGACAACGAGGCCGAGATCGGTGCAGCCGTGCGACAGTCAGGACTCGCCCGCGAAGAGCTGTTTGTCACCACAAAGATTTGGAACGATCGTCAGGGATACGACAGCGCACTCGAGGCCATCGACGAAAGCCTGACCCGCTTGAACATCGACTATCTGGACATGCTGCTGATTCACTGGCCGTGCCCTCAGAAGGGTCTTTTCGTTGAGACTTGGGATGCGTTCCAGAAGGCACAGGAATCGGGCAAGATTCGCGGCATCGGAGTCTCGAACTTCAAGCCCGCTCACCTTGACACTCTGCTAGCAGCAAGCGATGTCGTTCCGGCAATCAACCAGGTCGAACTGCATCCGTGGCTGCAGCAGGCCGATGTGCGCGCTCACGACGACAAACTTGGCATCAAGACCGAGGCTTGGTCACCGCTTGCCCGTGGCCGCTTCGAGTCGGATGCGCTAAACGCGATCGCAACCAAGCACAGCAAAACCCTGACTCAGGTTGTAGTTCGCTGGCACATCGAAATCGGAAATCTTGTCATTCCAAAGTCATCCAACCCAGATCGAATTGCCGAAAACATCGATGTGTTCGACTTCGCGTTGGATGCAGAAGACATGCGCGCTATCGCGGCACTAGATGGCGGGGGTCGAGTCGGACCCGACCCCGACGACATGAACTAGTGAATTTCGTCTTTCTGACTCTTCTTCGGCTGACCACGGGTCGCCCATAGGCTCGCGATTGTCGTGACCGTAATTGTCACGATGATCACTGTCAACGACACCTCGATGGTGATTTCTGGCAGACCCTTTACTGGCTCACCGCCGTTGATGAAAGGAACCTCGTTGCCCTTCAGCGAGTGGAAAATCAACTTCACACCAATCCAGGCGAGAATCAGCGACAGACCAATGTTTAGGTACTTCAGGCGCTCCATTAGTCCGCTCAGCAGGAAGTACAACTGACGCAGACCCATCAGGGCGAATGCGTTCGCGGTGAAGACGATGTACGCCTCTTTGGTTAGACCGTAGATTGCAGGAATCGAGTCAAGAGCGAAAAGCACATCGGTGAAACCAATGGCAACCATGACCATGAAGAACGGGGTTAGCGCACGCTTGCCATCGATCTTGATCCAGAACTTCTTGCCGTGGAATTCATCGACCGTGCGGAAACGCTTGCGAATCAGCTCCATAAGCTTGCCGCCCGGCGGGGCATCATGCCCCTTTGGTTTCACGAATTCCTTGATTAGGGCGTAGGCCGTGTAAATCAGGAACGCACCGAAGATGTAGAACACCCAGCTGAAGCGCTCGATGACCGCAGCACCGGCCCAGATAAACAGGCCGCGCAGAATGAGAGCGATGATGATGCCGATCAGAAGCGCTTCAGATTGCAGCAGCCTTGGCACTTTGAACTGGGTCATGATAATCAAGAACACGAACAGGTTGTCAACCGAAAGGCTCTTCTCGGTGATGTATCCCGCGATGAACTCATTCGCGAGTCGAGGGCCATCATCGAACATGCCGCTCTGGCCCAGGAAAATCGCAAAGGCAATCGCCGCAATGATGTAGATGGCTGACTGAATGGATGCGCTCTTGAAAGAAGGCTCTTTGTGATTGCGGACGTGAACCAATAGGTCCACGATGATTACACCAACCAGAACCGCGATCGTGATCAGCCAAACTTCGGTACTGAAATGTACTCCCTGCATATCTCCTGCAACCACCTTGTTTTCGGCACTAGTCCTAGGAATTAGGAATAGCGAACTGCACTTAAGTTAAGCACATGAAACCGTGCAAATCAGAAGGTTGTGGAAACAAATGAAAGTTCTAATTTCTGGAGCTTCAGGCCTGATCGGAAGCGCTCTATCGGCGCACCTCACGAGCCTCGGCCACACCCCCATTCACCTCGTTCGTCGGCCCGCAAAGGCATCCAACGAAATTGAGTGGCAGCCAGGCGTTTCACCCCTCAACCCTGCAGATCTCGAAGGCATCGACGCGATTGTGAACCTCGCCGGCGCAACCACCGGCCGTATGCCCTGGACCAAGAAGTACAAGCGCGAACTAATTGATTCGCGAATCGAATCCACCAAGACCCTCGTTGAGGCTATGGCGAGCATGAAGAAGCTGCCACGAGTGTTTGTTAGCGGCAGCGCATCCGGCTTCTATGGCGACACCGGAACCAAGAATGCAGTTGAGACAGATCCGAAAGGAACCGGATTTCTAAGCGACCTAGCGGCCGCGTGGGAACAAGAGGCACTCAAGGCCCCCAAGGGTGTGCGAGTGGTATTGGTCAGAACGACCATGGTTTTGTCGCGAAAGCTCGGTGCCCTCGGTCGCCTGCTGCCACTGCTTCGACTAGGCGTGGGCGGCAAACTCGGGCCGGGAAACCAGTGGTGGGCCTGGATTTCACTAGAAGATGAAGTGCGCGCGATCCTGCACTTGATCGAAACCGAATCGGCCACCGGCCCATACAACCTGACAGCTCCAGAACCTGCCACTTGCAATCAGGTAGTCCAGGAGCTCGCAAGGCAACTCAAGCGACCAGCCATCATTCCGGTGCCGTCATTTGCGCTTCGGTTGGCGTTCGGCGAAGCAGCCGATGAGCTCCTCATCTGCAACCAAAAGATGAACCCGAAAAGATTGCTCGACACCGGCTTCGAGTTCAGTCACCCAGACCTAAAGTCTGCTTGCGGTTGGGTTCTTCGAAAGAACTAACCAAGGCACAAAAAAGACTCGCGCCGACGTTCGACGCGAGTCTTCTTTTTTAGCTTTATGCGGATTACTTCTTCGCGGCTGGCTTCTTAGCTGCAGGCTTTGCAGCTGCCTTAGCTGCCGGCTTTGCAGCTGCCTTAGCTGCCGGCTTAGCCGCGGTCTTCTTTGCAGCCGGCTTGGCGGCTGGCTTAGCAGCAACCTTCTTAGCCGCAGGCTTCTTAGCAGCGCTCTTCTTTGCTGCTGGCTTAGCTGCGGTCTTCTTTGCGGCAGGCTTAGCAGCTGGCTTAGCAGCTGGCTTAGCAGCAACCTTCTTAGCAGCTGGCTTAGCAGCTGGCTTCTTCGCTGCAGGCTTCTTCGCTGCAGGCTTCTTCGCTGCAGGCTTTGCAGCAGCCTTTGCCACGGTCTTCTCAACGTTGTCGGCAGCCTTCGAAACAGTCTTGCTTGCAGCAGAGACCTTCTTGGCAGCGGTTGCGCCGGCCTTTGCGATGTTCTTGTTTGCTGACTTAGCACCAGCGGCTACAGCCTTCTCAGTCTTAGCCGCTGCGGTCTTTACTCCTGCAGCTGCCTTCTTGACTACTGGCTTAGCCGCGGTAGCGACCTGCTTGACGGCCGGCTCGATAACTTCTTCGCGAACCTCTTCTGCGATGTTCTCGACTACGTCAGCGACAGGCTTTGCGTTGCGCTTGACGACCTTCTTAATGTTTTCAAAAATGCCCACGTTAGATTGCTCCTGAAAGTTTTGTGCGGATTCTCGTCAAGCCTAACGAAGCGAAGCCAAGATTCACAGGATTCGTTGATAATTGCGAACACCGAAAAGGCGTCTAGAAGTTCGCTCTTAGATTGCCTTGCGTCGACGTTCGAGAATCTCATCGATGCTCGATCCTTCGATGACCAACTCTTCACTTGCTTTGCCAGCGCCAGAGATCTCAGTCACCGAGGCCATAGTGACCTGAGCAATCTGGCCCACTCCGGATTTTGGTTGTGGCAGTGGCACAGGTGTCCAGGCGCGAGGATCAGGTGTTTCGACGGATGTCGCATCCTGCACCGAAATGCGAGTGGAGTACTGAAGTCGATTTGCTGCTAGGCCGCGAAGGCCCTTGGTGGCTTCAATCGCTTCGGCCAAGCGATCGCTCACTTTACGTGTAGCCCAGGCGCTAACAATCACAAGAGTCAAACTCGCGGCAACCCCAACCCACGCTGCAACGTCGACCGCGAGCCAGGCGACGCTAGCAACAGTTGCCAACATGCTGGTAATCAGGGTTGAAACAAGAATGTTGCGGAACGCGCGAAGGCGATAGATGCGCGCAGCGATCGTATGTGCCCTGCCTGAGATGCGAACCCGCGGGGCTGCGGAACGCACTTCTTCAACCACGAGCTCGCTCTGTCGAAGTTGGCGTTTCTCCTTTGATTTTGCAACCGAAATCGAAGCTCCGCGCTCTTTCCAAGCTTTGCGATTGGATTCGGACTGCTGGCTTCTCTGGAACCAGGCCGGAACAAAAACGAGAATCCAGAGTGCCGCGATTACTGCGAGCATTAGTCCGGATCCAGCGAGATTCATACCTCAAAGATATGAGGGAATTAATTACCGCTCGGGATTTAATTCGGCGTGTTTAATATCAGACGAATATCGAACATATATCGATTAGATATCGAACGGGTATTCCTGTTTGGGCATACGGCCCTGTCGCCAAAGATTAAGCAGACCCGAGCTGACCTCTGGAGCAGTCAGGGCAAATACGTAGTGATCCCGCCAGTCACCGTTGATGTGAATGAAGTTCTTCTTCAAGCCTTCGTACCTGAACCCTAGTTTCTGAACGACCCGCAATGAAGCTTTGTTCTCGGGTCGGATGTCGATCTCGATTCGATGAAGACCAACCTCGCTAAACAAATAATCGACAGCCAGAGCCACCGCTGTCGGGGTGATGTTCTTTCCGGCGAACTCGGGTGCAATCCAGTAGCCCAACACTGCAGAAGAGACTGAACCGTAAAGAATGTTCGCGATGTTCAACTGGCCCGCTATTTGGCCTTGGTATTCGATGATGAAGGGCAACCCCGACTGATCGTCGCGCTGCCGGATGAGCCCTCTAACCATTTGGCGAATGTCAAACTTGTTTGGACCATACGGATTCGTTGCCTCCCAGGGTTTCAGCCAGTCCCGGTTTCCTAAGATCAGGCGTTCCAACTCACGCGAATCCTTGGTTTTCAGCGGACGCAGCACCACCTCATCGTGCCGAAGTGCAAATGCAAAACCCATGCTGGCAAGATTAGTCGCATGAACGAAATCTCGAGCGCGAGCAAGAAAGCGGAACTCAGAAGAGCACTGCGACTCGGTCGTTCAAGGCGCGCCTATGATCCTGAGCTCGCCACCGGCATCCAGATTAATCTCGCCGAAATGTGCCAACTGCACGCGGTTCAAAGAGTTTGTTGCTATCTGCCATACGGTGACGAACCTGACACGGAATTGTTTATCGATTGGGCGCTCGAGAACGGCATTGAGGTTCTTTTGCCAGTCGCCCGAGAAGACGGCAGCCTCGACTGGATACGTTACGAAGGAGAGCGAGCCGTGGGCATCTTCGGTTTCGAGGAGGGTTCGGGCGAAATCGCATCCCTCGATGAAATCGACCTAGTGATAGCGCCTGCACTCGCGGTTGGTCGAAACGGTTACCGACTCGGGCAAGGCAAAGGTTTCTATGACCGCTTCTTGGAGTCGGTAGACGTTCCCTGCGTTGCAGTGGTCTTTGACGACGAGGTTTTGGACGAGATTCCGAGCGAACCTCACGATCAGGCAATCGACTCCGTCGTGACACCAACCAGAACGATAGTTCTGGCTGATTTAAACTAGTCTCATGCCCGTTTACTCATACGCTTGCAAAAAATGCGAACACAGCTTTGACATTCAGCAATCGATTTCTGAGGATGCCCTAACCGCGTGCCCGAAGTGCCAGGGTGAATTGCGCAAGGTGTTCGGCCAAGTCGGCGTCAGCTTCAAGGGCAGCGGTTTTTATCGCACCGACAACGCCGGGCCTGGTGCGTCGAGCAAGAAACTCGACTAATCCGAGCTAACCCCAGTGCGGCGGCTTATCGTCGCGCAATCTTTGGTCGTTTGGTCCTGCCTTGGACGTTGAGTCAGTTCGATCGCCCCAGGCTGCATCCGTGTCTTCAAACACTCGAGCCGCAGCTTGGTCTTCAATGCGACGCCCAACGGTTACCCCAAGCCTCTCGGCGATGCGCTCGGCCACCGCCTGAGGGTCGGCAAAGAGTTCGAAGCTGTGAACCCTGAAGTAGTGCCATCCCATGGCTTCCAAAAGTGCTGGCCTAAGTCGCAGTTTCTCTGACCAAGTCTCGCCATGAAGCGCCCAATCGGGCTCAACTACCAAGGCCGACTTTGCATAACTGGCAACAAGAGGGAGTCTCTTGGCAAAAGACCCGCTGACTCGAATGCCGAGTTTTTGAAGCCGAACACCGAGGTCAATTAGCATCGGATCGCGCTCATGCTCTTGCGAAGCGCCGGTTGTGCCGGCAGCCGCTGACAGCAAGTCAGAAAGCAGGGCCGCACCATTCTGAAGTTTGTCCACCGGCAGATCTTGCGCCTCGAAACAGGAAACCACAGTCAGGCTTTTGCGAGCACTCACAAGCAAGTTTGCCAAGTAGCGACGACCAGCTGATGACTGCAATTGGCCAAAGTTTGAGAGCACAGCTCCGTGCGGTGTGCGGCCGAACCCTACCGAGAAGATGACCCGATCTGCGATTCGGTGGGTCAGGTCAGCGAGTGAAGAAACCTCAAAACGCTCGCGGCCGTGAGCATCAAAGAAAGTCGCGAGTTCGGCCTGCTTCGAGAGCGATGCAGCTACCGCGGTGCGGATGCGTTCAGCATGGACCTGGCTAGCCGACGCAACCAACAGCGAGTCCTCGGGATGCCACTTGGCATGGTGAATCACCAGCTCGAGAACTTTTGCGACCTCACCGTCTACGCTTTCGGTCGCGCCTTCAACATTGCTCGTGGCGCGGTTGTCCTGGTGCACTAAGACCAGCTCGAGAGCGGATTCGCCGAGGAACTCGGCAGCGGTGGGCTCGAAAACGATTCGGCCTTCGTAGAACTCGCGGTTTACCAGTGCACCAGTGGTTTGACCGGTGGTGCGCCACGACTTGACCATGCTGACAGTCTCAAATCGAGTTTTTGCCACCTGGAAGACCGAGGCTGTTTCTTCGTGCGCTTCGTGCAGGCTGGGGCGAGGAACAACCTCAAATGGAACCGCAGCTGCGATAGCGTCGTCGCCAAACGCGATTAGCTGCTTAGCCCGAGACAGAACCACTGAGTGATCAGCGATGCTCGCGCCAGCCGCATCCAGAATCAAGGCCACATCGAAACTCTGCTGAACCGGCACCAATTCGGCGAATTCAAATGGCGAAACCATGATTGCTGGTGCCAAGCTTGGCCAAATCTCTGGCGCCGCCGTCGCTAGGTCGATGGAGGTTGCGCTACCAGAACGCAAGACTGCCTTTAGAGCCGACGCTTGCTCGGGGTGGGCAGCCAGCGCTGATTGCCAACGCTCGGCCAACTCGATTGATAGCGAGGTGATGCCCGCGTTCACAACCGCGGCATCGGCAACTTTGAACTCATCCTCGAGTTCTGAAATGCGCTTGCTGGAGTAAGTCAGGATTTTGGGATTCTTGCTAACCAACAGCTCAAGCGCGGTCTGCCACCACGCCTGCTCGAGCTCGCTCGCCAGATGCTCCTTTGGGGCGTGCAGGGCAGCCAAGTCGTTAATCAATCGCGACAGGCCCAACGACCTAAGCTCGCTCGCTACGAGCTCTCGATCGGCATACTTGTCGAAGAAATCGGTAGGCGCTGCCAGTTCTGAAAGCAGTTGTCTCAGGCTTTCGAGCGGAAGCCTGACCAAGGCAATCTTGTGCAGCTCCGGGTCAAGGTGCTGTTGGATAGCTTCGAGGTCACGAACCAGCGATTGATACGCAACTTGAACATCGGCGATACCGAGCGGAACCTGTGGCGGAGACGGAACGGTCGAAAACTCGATCCACTGCGAACGCTGCTTTTCGATGGTGCGCAAAGATGCACTCATGTCAGTCACCGACATGCCTGGCCGAAGATATTCTTTCGCGAGCTTCTTCAGTCGACGACGGTTGCCGCCCGACATCTTGAGATTGATGTTTGGGTCATCGAAGTCTGCTGGGTCAGGTCGGCGTGGCCCAGTAGCAATAATCAACTCGGTGAGGGATCGGTCAAAAACCAAGGGCTGAAAACGATCCAGGGTTTCGCGAACTCCAACAAAAAGCTTGAGGTATGCGCCCCAGTCCTCGACACTCTTCGCGGGCTTGAACTTGGTTCGCTCGGTGAACTCCGTGAGCTGTTCGTAGAGCTTCGGAAAACTCTCGTTGATTACCCGGGCGACCAAAGCTCGCACACCGGTTAAATCCTCTGCCGAATCAAAGGTCGACCCGAACCACTTTGTGTCTTGCGGTCCGAACCTGAAGTAATCGAGGTCGGCCAATTTTTCGAGCAGCTCGACCACCTCCGAGCGATCGGCGATCGATTCGAGTTTGTCGAGTTCGATGCGGGCTTTCGTCTCGGGTGCCCGAGACAGCGCACTCAGCTCGCTTAGCTTGATTAGCGCCTGGTTGGCCGAAACACCCAACTTTCCATCCACGGTTTCAAGCGTCTGGAAGTAGTCCTCGATAGCCACGATGGATGCGTCGAGACGCTCGCCGAGTTCTCCGCGAGATGGGTTGAGGCTAAGTTTTGCGGCTTTCTCGTTGCGCGATATCGCAGCGATTGCGTCGGACCAAATTGATGTCGCGCGAAGGGCTAGCCCGTTGAGTCGCAGTTGAGCAAATCGATCCGAAAGCTCGTTCAGCGTTTGTCGGCGAGGAGCCGAAACGATCACTCTTTTGCCGCTGTTCACGAGTGCGGCAATCGTGTTCACCACGGTCTGGGTGTAGCCCGAACCCGGAAGCGTCTCGACAGCAAAGGAATGACCGGCGAGCGCTTTCGAGACAATCGCTCGCTGGGTAACGTCGGCATCGGCGACCAAGAAAGCGTCGGGAATCGCAGCGGTCTCTAGAAGCGAGACCCGCGAGGTCTGGTTTGCGTAAGCCGAGGCCTCGTCGAACAGTTTGGCGAGCGCGGTCGCTGAAGCGACCTGTTCGGCTTTGTTTATCTTTGCCGCGGTCGACTTGAATACACCGAGCGTCGGTGCAAAGTTGGCGATCACGAGTGTGCGACGGATGTCGACACTCGCGGCGGCGGTAACCGTAGCGAGGTAGTTCATCAAATCGAGCGGAACCAAGTCGGTAGCCTGCGCCTGACGATAGAGCAACTCGTTTGGGTTAAGCGCGATGCCGTAGTTGGTAGCCAAAACTTGGACTAGCTCGAGGTTCACCTGCGGAGAGCCCGCCAGGGTTACCTCAAAGTCATCTGCGCCACGAGCCAGCAAACGAATCGGCCAAAGCAAGATAGGCAATCGAAGGTCTCTGCCGTCTCCGGATAGGTCGAACAAACCACCGGCCAAAAACAGGCTGTTCAGGCCGAAGTGGTCGTCCAGGCGCTCGGCCTTTGCCTTGATTCTCTTGGCCGCGGCGAGCGACTTACTGAAGGCAAGCGGATCACGCACCAGGTTCGACAGCAGGGTCGGTTTTGAAGTGATGAATTGCGCGAGTCCACCCGGATGCGCTCTCTCAAGATCGATTTGGGCATACGGGTCGAGCACCAAGTTCTTGAGGGGGTTTGCGAGGCCAACCGCATCCACCTCGGACTCAAAATCGGCCCAGGAACTCCCGCGATTGTGGTTCGAGTTTCCAAGCTGCTGGTCCATGACTCAAGCCTAACTTCGGCAACAGGCCAACTGAGTTTAGACTTGCCTATGTCCTTTTCGCCTTTTGCGAAATAGGGCTCCGTAGCTCAGTGGATAGAGCAGAGGTTTCCTAAACCTTGTGTCGTAGGTTCGATTCCTATCGGGGCCACCAGTTGAACACTCGCTTCAAAAACAAGAGCCGAGGATGCGCTAAGCGGCCTGAACCTCTGGGTGCAAGAACGCATCCCACTCGGGTTCGATTTTTTCGACTCCGCGAATACTCCACGCCATGCCGTGCGGCATCCGCGGTTGGGTCTTTAGAAACCAGCCGAGTTCGTCAAGTGTCTTGTCGCTCTTCTTGTTATTGCACTTCAGGCAACAGGCCACCAGGTTTTCCCAGCTGTCGGCCCCACCCTTTGACTTGGGCTGCACGTGATCGATGGTGTTTGCCGAGCGGCCGCAGTAGGCGCAGCGGTGGCCATCTCGGCGAAGAACGCCGCGTCGTGAAACAGGAATGATCCTTGAGCCAGGGATGCGCACATACCTCTGCAGAAGAATTACCGACGGCAACGCAAAGTCGCGATTAGCGCTGTGAACGACTCGCTCATCGGTAGCTGCTAATACTGTGGCCTTCTGGTTGATTACCAGCATCAACGCTCTCTTGAAAGACACCACGGCCAGCGGTTCGTAGCCCGCATTCAAAACCAATGTACGCATTTTTCATCCTCTCGAATTCACCCAAACGGCTTTCGGGTTTTCGGCAGGCAATAGATCAAACTCGGGAACAAAAAACGCGCTGCCGAAACACGACAGCGCGCTAATTTGAACGCAGTTGACCGGGTCGAACCCGGCAACAGGGGGCGGGATGCTGCAGAGCAAACACATGCTTGGCTGGCATGCGGTCGATCGACATCTCGTCCTCCGAATTAAGTGAGCTATTACCTTTGCTCAGGTTATGCCCGAGCCGGTGGCAAATAAGAAATGACGCGGTCGTGTCTAGATGAAGTTTTGGTTACGGAAAACAACCGACGAGCAGGCTGCGAACTAGCCCTTTTGCTCGAAGAGGCGCACGTAGTGCACCTTCGGAGTGAAGATTGGAGCCAGCTTCACGGTGTCACCCGGCCTCGGGGCGTGATAGAAGTTGCCGTTTCCGGCGTAGATGCCGTCGTGGCTTAGGTCACTCATGATCACAAGGTCACCGGGAAGCGCATCCTCAGGCTTGATTCTGACTCCCAAACGATTTTGACCGTGCACCGAGTGAGGAAGAGCAATGCCAAACTGCGCAAACACGAATGCCACGTATCCCGAGCAGTCGAAACCTGCTGGGGTGCTTCCGCCGAATACGTATGGAACACCAACGTAGCTAGCGGCGACCTCAAGGACCTTGGCGGCGGTGATCTCTTTGTACTTGGGGTTAGCTAGGTAATCCTCTGCCGAGAGTCCGTTGTAGGTTCGGTATGCGTTCAGGGTCTCTTGACGAGCGATTTCCCAGGCCTGAGCACTGGTGTAAGAACCGCGAGCAAACTTGACGGTGTTTACTGCGGCAACCGTCAAGCCTTGGGTGCCTGACTCGGCAACGAGCTGGCTCGCGTCGGTGGTGGCCAACTGCGCCATCGCGGCAACGTCGGGGTTGTAGGCGTATGCAGGCAGAGCAAATGTTGCCGCGAGACCGCCAGAGACCATCATCACGGTGAAGGTTTCGATCTTGGTTCGAATGGGCGATTTGCCAGCGCGGTGGCGAATAATGAATCGACCTGCGGTCTGGCCCGCTTTGGCCTGAGCGTGCTGCTGCTTTAGGCGTTCGGCGCGGGCTAGCTTCGCTTGCTTGCGAGCAAGGCGACGAGACGCGCGTGACTCTTTGGCGAGTTGCGCTTCGCGCACCGATCGACGGCTTCGAAGCTCGAATTCCTCTAAGAGGTTGAGTTCTACGTCAGCGCGGTGGCGTCCATTGCCTTTTCGGGCCATTGATTACCTCCGGTTTCAGCCAGAAGAAATCCGGCCGATCGCAAAGTCCAAGGTTTACTGATGCGACCTTGAAATTTTACCAGACGATGACCAAGGTCACTCTGCTGTGACGAACAAATGCACAGCTTCTTCACGGGAAAATCTAACCTGCTTGCCAGTTTCTGCGCCTTCGAGAGTGACTGCATCCCCAGTAAATACAAGGCGAATCTCGTTTCCCGGCAATATTCCGGCCTCGCGCATTTGACCCAAGAGTTCCATGTCTACTTGAAGGTATTCACCGATGCGACGCAGTTTGTGGGTGCCCTGGCTGGCGATCGCCTCGGGCAGATCGGTAATCGCCACGACACCTTCTTGGTCGCCGATACCTGGAGTGGGTTGCACACCCAGCTCTTCGAGTCCGGGAATCGGATTTCCATAGGGCGACTCTGAATTGGTGCGAATCAACTCGAGGATGCGTTTCTCGACTCGGTCGCTCATTACGTGCTCCCAGCGACAAGCCTCCTCGTGAATGAATTCCCACTCGAGGCCGATGACATCGGCGAGCAGCCGTTCGGCAAGTCGGTGTTTGCGCATGACCGCGACTGCCTCGTGGCGCCCGGCCGGGGTCAGCTCGAGGTGTCGGTCACCGCTGACGATCAGCAGACCGAGGCGTTCCATGCGCGCGCAGGTTTGCGAGACGGTAGGACCAGACTGCTCGAGTCGCTCGGCGATTCTGGCTCGCATCGGAACCTGGCCCTCCTCTTCTAACTCGAGGATCGTGCGCAGGTACATCTCAACTGTGTCAATGAGGTCTGCCGTCATAGTGCTTCTATTGTGCCGAATAAACTTGTGACCATGCCTGAAATCAGTATCCCCAAAGAGTTGCTCCCAGAAGATGGACGTTTCGGATGCGGCCCTTCGCGCGTGCGCGCTGCCCAAGTTGCTGCTCTAGCGACCGAAGGCGCGAAGCTTCTCGGCACCTCGCACCGTCAGGCACCGGTCAAGAATCTGGTCAAGCGGGTTCAGGACGGCCTCTTCGATCTGTTTCACAGCCCTGAAGGCTACGAAATCGTCTTGGGCAATGGCGGATCAACTGCATTTTGGGATGCGGCAGCATTTTCTATGGTTGAGCGTAAAGCGCAAAACCTCGTGCACGGAGAGTTTGGCGCCAAGTTTGCAACCGCGTTGACCAACCCGTGGCTCGATGCCCCGACCGTCATCAACGGCACCCCGGGTTCGAGACTCGAACTCAAGGCCGAGGCCGGCGTCGACTCATACGCCTACGCCCAAAATGAGACCTCCACTGGTGTCGTGACTCCGGTCGAGCGAGTCGCTGGCGCGGATGCCGGCTCACTTTTCTTTACGGATGCGACCTCGGCCGCCGGCGGAATTGACTTCGACCCGCTGCAGACCGACGTTTACTACTTTGCGCCGCAGAAGAACTTTGCTTCCGACGGCGGGCTCTGGTTTGCGCTGATGTCGCCGGCTGCGATCGAGCGGGTGGAGCGAATCGCATCCTCGGGTCGTTACATTCCAGAGTTCCTGAGCGTGAAGACCGCCATCGACAACTCGCGCCTGAACCAGACTCTCAATACTCCAGCCATCGCGACTCTATTCTTGCTGGCCGAACAAGTCGATTGGATTAACTCGCACGGCGGTCTTGCGTGGGCTGACTCTCGCACTCGCGCCGCTTCGGATCACCTATACGCGTGGGCGGATGCGAGCTCATTCGCGACTCCGTTCGTGAGTAACCCAGAGCACCGCTCGCAGGTAGTCGTAACGATCGACTTCAGCGACGATGTCTCGGCAGCCGACGTGGCCAAGGTCTTGCGAGCTAACGGAATCGTTGACGTCGAGCCATACCGAAAGTTGGGTCGCAACCAATTGCGCGTGGCAACCTTCACGGCGACCGATGTTGCAGAGGCTGAGCAGCTCACCAAGGCAATCGACTTTGTAGTCGCAGCACTCTAGATTGAATAACGTGCGATTCTACGTAAAAGACAGCGAGCGAAAGCCGGATCCTGGTCCGGCAGATGTGAATCCTGGCCGAGCAATCATCGTTGGAATCGTGCTCTGGGCGCTCGCGCTAGTCGCCGTTCTCGCCTTTACTCCCGCGCAGCTTGCGGCGAATAAAACTTGGTATGCGTTTACGTGTCTTGCGGGCATCGGACTTGGCATCTTCGCCTGGTTCAAGATCCGCAACCGCTGAATCTTCCGACGGGGTCTCTGAACTGTCACTCGAATTGACTTCGGCAGATTCGTCAACGTCCTCAGCAACTTCGTCATCTGCGTCGTCGTTAGCCGCGTCGACGTCATCCTCGAGGTCGTCTTCATCATCTAACTCTTCGGAATCGTCCGAATCGGAATCGTCAGCATCGTCGGCCTCTTCGGCCTCTTCAGCAGCCTGGCGCTCGAGTTCTGCCTGCAGGGCCTTCCAATCAGCCAAACGCTCAGACCATGGCACCCAATTCGGTGCCACCAAGGCATCCGGTCCGGGAACAAGCAAGATTTCAGAGACGCTCGGCTGCTCGAGCCCCTGATACAGAGTCACAGACCAGCGCCACCCAACGTATCCCTTTTGCTTGGATGCGAACAGGTAGGTGTATGTTTCGTCTCCTTCGTCGATGGTCTCGATGAAATCACCAACGGCATTGCTCGGGGCAGCCGACTTGGCCGCGGAGCGAGCTAGATCAAGAAATTGCTGATTAGGCATCCAGGTCATCCGCTACCTTGCGCAAAACGGCAGCGATTTTGCGGGCATTACCCGACTCTGGGTAGTGGAAGTTTCCGGCGCGATCCTTGAGGCCGTCGAGCAGACGAATCAGATCCTCGACGATCACGGTCATGTCCGACTCAGGCTTGCGGCTGGTCTTGATCAGGCTCGGCGCTTCGAGAACCCGAAGGCTCATCGCCTGAGCGCCCTTCTTGCCCGAGAAAACGCTGAACTCTACTCGAGTGCCCTGACGCAAAGTCGAGACCCCGGCAGGCAGAGCGCTGGCGTGAAGAAACACCTCTTCGCCCTCGTCGGATGCAATGAATCCAAAGCCCTTGGCGTCATCAAAAAACTTCACTTTGCCGGTTGGCATGAGTAGACCTCTTTCAAAAATCTGCGGACACCAGTCTAACCGACCGAAACTGGCAACGCGGGGGCGGGTTTTGGCACGTATCCTTGAAGGATGGCGAAAAACACCAAGCCGCAGCCGAGCAACGAGTCCTCAAGGGCCGAACGCATCCTTGGATTTATGGCGGTCGGAATCATCAGCACCTCTGTTTTGGTCATGCTTCTAACTTTCGTGGTCGGATTGGTTGAGAGCACCGAGAACGCCAACGCCTTCGAATCGGTAACACTGCCGGCAGCCCTCGTGGCCTACCCGCAGATTGGTCTGCCGCTGGGCGCATTCTGCATCATCGTGATGGTCGCGATCTCTGTAGCAAGAAGGTCCAAATCAAATCGATAGCAATCCGCTCATCTGGTGCAGCGCGTGAGTGAAGTGCTGGCCCTCGCTTCGATGTTGAGGGATTCCACCGATGAGTTCTTGCTAAACATCATTCGGCAGCGAGGAATCGCTACGGCCAATCTGCGCGACTTTTTTGACCTCGCCGACACTTTGCTCTCAACTCGCAACCTGCAGGCCGCCGTGTCTTCGCTCAGTTCGAGTGAGATGGCTGCGCTCACCGAACTCAGTTCGGGTGTTGGATCAACCGATTCCAAGCGCGCCAAGCACATTGCCCCTGAGATTGCGGATGCCTTGCTCGAAAAAGGCCTGATTACCTCGGGTGAGCATGGCCTCGCAGCGTTCGATGCCGTGACGCAAGTGTTCAACCAAATGGTTTCGGAAAAGCACAACCGTCAACTAAATCTCGCAAACCGGGGTGTCTTCAAGTTGGCCGAAGAGCCGATGCAAACGGCACGCAAGAAGGAGCAATCGGCGATCGACCGAGAGGCTGCAGTCACCGCATTTGAGACGCTACAGGCACTGACCGAAATCGTGTTTTACTTCGACGCGCATCTAGTTCGCGTAGTCGGAAAGGGCGGGGTCGGCTTGCCGGACCTGAAGAAGCTCAGCGGCAGAATCAACAAATCGATCGAGCACGTTCGCGAGCTTTGCGACTTGGCAACCTTGATCGGGCTGATTCGCTTCTCAGAGAAACGCTGGGAACTCGGAAGCATTAGCAACACGTGGCTGGACTGGACTCAGGGCGAACGTTGGCAAAACTCGGTTTCGGCCTGGCTGCAGGCTCTGGGGCGACAGAAGCAACGCGAGATTCACAAAGCACTCTCAAAGGTTGACTCGATGTCGGTCACCCTTGCGAATCTGTATCCGCTGGCCGACAACAACCTGGTCGCGCACATCAGGCGGCTCGCAAACGCATCCGATCTGCTCGGCGTGACCGATAACCAGCTGAAGACTTCTTGGACCTTGAACACCGTTAGCGATCAGGTCACGAAGGCCACCGAACAACTGTCTGCGCTTCTGCCCGCCGCCTCTGACCGACTGATTGTGCAGGCCGATCTGAGCGTAATCACCACTGGCCCATTGAATACCCGAACCGAAATGATGGTTCGAGGATTCTCTGACTGCGAGCAGATTGGGTTTGCGTCGACCTACCGCCTTTCGCCGGCGAGCCTGAGCCTTGCTCTCGAACGTGGGCAAACTGTCGAGGCGATTCGAGACCTGCTGACCAAGCTTTCTGGTCGCGAGCTTCCTCAACCTGTCGAGTACCTGTTGCGCGAAACCGCTGAGCGATTTGGCCGACTAGTGGTCGCGCCATCGAGCGAACCGAACCAGAGTGTTCTGACTTCTACGGACGAGATTCTGGTTCGCGAGATCCTGAACTCGCCGCAGCTGAAACCATTCGGGCTTGTGCAGACCCAAACGGGAGACCTGGCCTGTCGGTTCGAACCCGAGGTTCTCTACTTTGGTTTGCGCGAGGTTGGCTACATCGCAGTTCTTGAGCCGAGCCTGCGGCGTGAGCTGGACGCGACGCGCGCGCAGAGCGCATCCTTCGCTTTCGCCGCTGGGTTCACGGCAGAGCACAAGGCGGAGTCAAGCCAGAACGACATCCTGGCCGACATTCGGAGGTGGCATGAGTCCGACCAGAAGGTAGGCAATGCCCCCGACGATGAGGACATCGCGCGCCAGATCCAACTCGCCATGAAAAACAAAGCCAAATTGCACATTCGAGTCAAAACCAACTCTGGCGTTGAGCAGGAGTTTTTGCTGGAACCAATGGCTCTGGCTAATGGGCGCTTGCGAGCTAAAGACCGCAAGGCCGATATCGAACGCACGTTGCCGCTAACCAGCATCATTGCCGTCTCGATTGCATAGGCTTGAAGGATGACCAGCGGGCCACTTATTGTTCAGAGCGACAAAACTGCTCTTCTCGAGGTCGATCATCCTCAGGCCGATGATGCCCGCCACGAACTCGCAATCTTTGCCGAGCTCGAGCGTGCGCCGGAACACATCCACACCTACCGAATTACCAAACTCGGATTGTGGAACGCGCGCGCAGCCGGTCACGACTCCGACTTTGTGCTTGCGACTCTAGATCGATTCGCGAAGTTTCCGGTGCCGGGCTCGGTTCGAACTGACATTGTCGAAACGATGTCGCGCTATGGCCGGCTGGTAATAACGAGGGATGCGCAGGGCGAGCTGGAGCTTCGCTCAAGCGACAAGCCGGTGATCGCAGAGGTAGCCAGGAACCGTAAGGTCGGTGAACTCTTGCTGGAGCGCACAGGCGAAGAAACATTCAGAATCCAACCGTGGGCACGCGGTCAGGTGAAGCAGGAGCTACTGAAACTGGGTTGGCCGGCCGAAGATCTGGCTGGATACGCCGAGGGCACACCGCACGAGATCGAACTCTCGCAAGAATCCCCCGATGGCAAGTCGTGGCAGATTCGCGACTATCAAACCAAAGCCGTAGAAAAGTTTTGGCAGGGTGGTTCTGGAGTCGTTGTTTTGCCTTGTGGTGCTGGAAAAACCATCGTCGGTGCGGCCGCGATGGCAACCGCAAAAACCAACACCCTGATTCTTGTGACCAACACCGTTTCGGCAAGGCAGTGGAAGGCGGAGCTGATTCGTCGAACCTCGCTAACCGAGGATGAGATTGGCGAATACTCAGGCTCGACCAAAGAGATCAAACCGGTAACCATCGCGACCTACCAGATTCTCACGACCAAGCGAAAGAGCGAATACGCTCACCTTGCTCTCCTGAACGCCAACGACTGGGGCCTAATCGTTTACGACGAGGTTCATCTGCTGCCTGCCCCAATCTTCAAGATGACCGCGGATCTGCAAGCGCGGCGACGCCTTGGCCTGACCGCGACCCTGGTTCGCGAAGATGGCAAAGAAGGAGACGTTTTCTCGCTGATCGGACCAAAGCGGTTTGATGCCCCGTGGAAAGACATCGAGGCGCAGGGTTACATCGCCCCGGCTGCCTGCTTCGAGATTCGAATCGACCTACCTGAGGAAGAGCGCCTGGATTACGCAATCGCGGATCTCGACAATCGCTATCGAATTGCTGCCACTTCACCCTCGAAGATTGCTGTGATTCGCAAGCTGTTAGCGAAGCACAAAGGCGAACCGACCCTGATCATCGGACAGTATTTGGATCAGATTCACGCGGTTTCTGGAGCGCTTCAGGTCGATGAGATCACCGGCGAGACACCGGTCGAACAGCGCGAGGAACTCTTCGAAAAGTTTCGCAACGGTGAGGTCACGACTCTAGTTGTTTCGAAGGTGGCAAACTTCTCGGTCGACTTGCCCGAGGCCTCGGTGGCCATACAGATTTCAGGTTCATACGGTTCACGTCAAGAAGAGGCTCAGCGCCTCGGTCGCCTTCTGCGACCAAAGGCAGACGGCCGCAGCGCGAGTTTTTACACGCTAATCAGCCGCGATACCGTGGACCAGGATTTTGCTCAGAACCGCCAGCGATTCTTGGCCGAGCAGGGCTACTCCTACGAAATCATCGACGCCCACGCCCTCGACTAACTTGGTGTCGACTGCTATCAGTTGACACGCAACCAATTCACAGGCTTCTTTCAGAAACTGCATCCAGACTTATCGCATGGACGCCATCAAAGTACTCATCGTCGACGACGAACCGAACATTCGCGATCTGCTTTCAACCAGCCTCAAATTCGCCGGTTTCAGCGTCCACGCTGTCGGCAACGGCGCGGATGCGGTCTTCGCCGCAGAGAAAGGCGCGCCTGACATCATCCTGCTCGATGTGATGTTGCCCGACATGAATGGCTTCAGTGTGACCAAGAAGCTGCGTTCGATGGGAATCGACGCTCCGGTTCTGTTTTTGACGGCTCGTGACGAGACCGAAGACAAGGTCACCGGCCTGACTGTCGGCGGCGACGACTACATGACCAAGCCGTTCAGCCTCGACGAGGTGGTTGCACGCATTCACGCAATCCTGCGTCGAACCAAGCAGGCCGAGGTCGAGGAATCGGTGCTCGAAGTTGGCGAGATCCGAATCAACCAGGATGCCCACGAGGTCTTCGTGAACGGCACCCCGGTCGAGTTCTCGCCGACCGAATACAAGCTGCTGCGTTTCTTGATGTCAAACGCCAACCGCGTTCTTACCAAGGCCCAGATTCTGGATCATGTCTGGGAGTACGACTTCAACGGCGAAATGGGAATCGTGGAATCGTATGTGTCATACCTGCGCAAGAAGCTAGATCCGCTAACCACCGAGCCGGTAATCACCACCAAGCGCGGTGTCGGCTACATGTACAAGTCAAACAAGTCGGGTAACTAGGCCTCGGTCTAGATTTATGACATGCCAAACCGTGGTGCGAAAGTCTTCAGCGCGTGGGAGAAAATCTCGCTGCGCTCGAAACTCACCACACTCTCGGTAGCGGTAATCGGCCTTCTGCTTCTGGTTTCGAGCCTCGGCACCGTAGCGCTGCTGCGAACCTACCTGCAGCAAAACATGGACTCGATGCTGGTGACGACCGCGGCGACTCTGAGCAGTGAAGATCCAGCTCTCGTTGAGTTCCGGTTGGCAACCCATCAACTCGAACTCCCCCGACTGCCGAGCGATTACTACATTGCATACCTTGACACCCGCGGTTCACTGCTGATCGGCCTGGTCGCATCCACCAGTGCTGACCGAACGGTGCCGAACCTCACGAGCCTCGATTTGATGACCGTCTATCAAACCAAGGGTCGCCCGTTTCAGATTGACAACGTCGGCATTGTGACCGACGGCGACCGCGAGGATGCCTGGCGCATGGTTGCGGTTCCGCTAACCCGTGGCGGCGGCTCGCTGGTGGTTGCACTACCGACGAATGCCAACTCCGAGCTGATTCGCCAATATGGCGCGATTGGTGCAGGATTCGGAATCCTGTTGCTCGTTATCAGTGGTCTGGCCATTTGGCTGACTATCTCGCAAGCGCTGCGACCACTAGCTGAGGTTGAACGCGTGGCCGCCCAGGTAGCCAAGGGTGACATCAGCAGACGCCTTCTGAATCGCCCGGGCAAAACCGAACTATCGCGCCTGAATCGCTCGCTCAACACAATGTTGGGCAGCATCGAGACGGCTATGGATGGCAGAACCAAGACTCTTCAGCAGATGCGCCAGTTCGTTGCCGACGCAAGCCACGAGCTCCGCACGCCGCTAGTTTCGGTGCGCGGATACGCCGAGCTGTATCGCATGGGTGCTCTCAAGAAAGAGGCCGATGTGGCCGAGGCGATGCAGCGGATCGAGTCTGAGGCGATTCGGATGTCTGGGCTGGTAGAGAGCCTGCTCACGCTGGCGAGGCTCGATGAGGCCACACAGATGTCGCTCGAACCCAACGACCTGGTTTCGCTGGCCCGCGTCGCAGCCAAGGATGCCTCGGTAGCCGATGGCAACCGCGAGATCGCGATCACCGACCTTGAAGGCAATCCGCTCGACAGTGCCGCGACACAGTTGGCTCTGTTCGACCCAAACCAGATGCGCCAGGTGCTCACCAACCTGTTGGCCAACGCCTGCCGTTTCTCGCCTGCCGGGGCTCGAGTTGAGGTCGCAATCGGTTCATCGGCTTCAGGCAAGGATGCGCAAAGCGCCAAGAGCAACCTTGCGGTTTTCGAGGTTCGCGACCACGGTGAGGGCATCCCCGAGCAGCTGCGCGACAAGGTCTTCGAGCGCTTCTACCGCGCAGATAACTCGCGCAACCGCGAGACCGGTGGCTCAGGCCTCGGACTCTCAATCGTGAAGACCATCGTCGAACGTCACTCGGGTCGCGTCGAGGTTCTTGAGACAAACGGCGGCGGAGCCACCTTCCGAGTATCACTGCCAGCCGCGAGCTAGTTCTCCACAGATTTTGGAATTCGAGCAAATGCCAAGGCCCGCCTTGGTGAAGTTGACCATGACCCAATTTCAAGTAGACAGCGAACAGATCAGCGCTGCGAACCTAACTATTCAGGCAACAATCTCGCGAATCGGCGCCGAAGTCGAATCCCTGCACGCTCAACTAAGCGGTCTTCAATCAAGTTGGACTGGGGTTGCAGCCGCAGGGTTTCAAGAGCTGATTGGGCGCTGGCGAATCACCGCAGCCGCCGTTGACGGCCAGCTGGCAGAAATCGGCTCAGCACTGTCGATTGCCGCCCACCAGTATGCCGAGATCGAGGCCGCAAACAGCCGGTTGTTCACATAGCCGAAACGACCGTCGGCAACAAGCTGCCACCATCACCAACCCCACCCCGAAAAAGAAAGATGGCCAACCTTTCGGTTGGCCATCGATCTCTTGAATTCGAATTGACTAGAAGTCCATGCCGCCTGCTGGAGCTGCTGGTGCAGCTGCTGGCTCTGGCTTCTCGGCAACTACCGCCTCGGTGGTCAAGAACAGACCAGCGATCGAAGCTGCGTTCTGCAGCGCCGAGCGGGTTACCTTCACTGGGTCGTTGATGCCTGCCTGAAGCATGTCAACGTACTCACCGGTTGCGGCGTTCAGACCGTGGCCCGATGGCAGGTTGGCAACCTTCTCGGCAACTACGCCTGGCTCGAGGCCAGCGTTCAGAGCAATCTGCTTTAGCGGGGCCGAGATGGCCACGCGAACGATGTTTGCTCCGGTTGCCTCTTCGCCGGTCAGGGTCAGCTTGTCGAAAGCAGCCTTGCCTGCCTGAAGCAGTGCTACACCACCACCGGCGACGATGCCCTCTTCGACGGCAGCCTTCGCGTTGCGAACGGCATCCTCGATGCGGTGCTTGCGCTCCTTGAGCTCAACCTCGGTGGCAGCACCGACCTTGATCACTGCAACACCACCGGCGAGCTTGGCTAGACGCTCCTGGAGCTTCTCGCGGTCGTAGTCGCTGTCGGTGTTGCCGATTTCGCGGCGGATCTGCTCGACGCGACCGGAGATTGCCGACTCCTCGCCAGCACCTTCGATGATGGTGGTCTCGTCCTTGGTGATTACCACCTTGCGAGCGCGACCGAGCAGGTCGAGGGTTACGTTCTCGAGGCTTAGGCCAACTTCTTCGGCGATTACCTGTCCACCGGTCAGAATCGCGATGTCCTGGAGCATGGCCTTGCGGCGGTCACCGAAGCCCGGAGCCTTGACGGCTACCGAACGGAAGATGCCCTTGAGCTTGTTGACGATCAGGGTGGCAAGAGCCTCGCCCTCGATGTCCTCGGCGATGATCAGCAGCGGCTTGCCCGCCTGCATGACCTTCTCGAGTGCAGGAACCAGGTCCTTGATGTTCGAGATCTTCGAGTTGGCGATCAGAACGTATGGGTCCTCGAGAACTGCCTCCTGGCGCTCTGGGTCGGTGACCATGTACTGCGACAGGTAACCCTTGTCGAAGCGCATACCCTCGGTGAGGTGCAGCTCGGTGCCGAAGGTGTTCGACTCTTCGACAGTTACGACGCCCTCGCGGCCAACCTTGTCGATTGCCTCAGCGATCAGCTCACCGATCTGGCTGTCGCCAGCCGAGATGGATGCGGTCGAAGCAATCTGCTCCTTGGTCTCTACGGCCTTGGCGTGGTTGTGCAGCTCGGTGATTACCTGAGCGACAGCCTTGTCGATTCCGCGCTTGAGGCTGATTGGGTCAGCGCCAGCGGCTACGTTGCGAAGACCTTCGCGAACCAGTGCCTGGGCCAGAACGGTTGCGGTGGTGGTGCCGTCACCGGCGACATCGTCAGTCTTCTTGGCGACTTCCTTGACGAGCTCGGCACCAATCTTCTCGAATGGGTCGTCGAGTTCGATTTCCTTAGCGATCGAGACACCATCGTTTGTGATGGTTGGGGCGCCCCACTTCTTCTCGAGCACAACATTGCGGCCGCGTGGACCGAGGGTGACCTTTACGGTGTCAGCGAGGATGTTCAGACCGCGCTCTAGACCGCGACGGGCTTCCTCATCGAAGTGAATGATCTTTGCCATGTGGAATCAGTCTCCTGAATAAGTTATTAGCACTCGCGACTTTTGAGTGCTAACTCTTTTTTAGCACTCTATGCCCGAGAGTGCAAAAAGCGTTCGCCCTAGGCAAACAGGATGCGCAAGCGCGCAAGCCCCGATCGCGCAACCATGGCCGGCGGCAACGCATCCGTCGCCGCTGCGCATGCCCCGCGGCAACGCATCCCCCGGTTAAAAAGAAAACGCCACCCAATCGGGTGACGCTTT
>CAYTNT010000011.1:0-24795 GCA_964439235.1 uncultured Rhodoluna sp.
GTGCGCGAGAAGCTGTTGCACAACTTTTCTGCTCGACTGATCGCTAACCACCAGCGTAGTCTAAGTAACTAGACAGACATTGTAAATGTAACTAGACAAGATGCGACTTACTGGCGGAGTTGCGAGTTACTTGGCGTACGAGCCAACGAGGCGCACGGCACCGCCGCGAACACCCTTGGCTTCGGTGACGTATCCCGGCAATTCTGCATCGCACGGAGTCGATTCGATGATGCCGAGCTGCCAAGTGCGGATTCCCTCAGCGGCGATCTGTGCGGCAATCGCATCCGCCGCCGATGCCTTGACGACAACAGCAAAGCCAAGGCCCAGGTTCCAGGTGGCCTCTAGGTCGGTGAGCTTGTAGCCACCCCACCCGGCGAGCACCTCGAAAACATCGAGCGGCTTCCAGGTTGAGCGGTCGACGTCGAGGCTGACCGAGGCTGGCAGAACGCGCGACAGGTTGGCCGCGATGCCGCCGCCTGTGATGTGCGACATTACGCGAACGTCGCCGCCGTGCTGCGATTCGAGAACGCGGTTCAAGACACCTGTGTAGAGGCGAGTCGGCTCAAGCAGAACCTCGCCGAGCGAACGAGCGCTGCCAAACTCAGTGACCGAACGGTTGTAGTCGAGTTTGCTGTCGGCAACAATCTTGCGCACCAGCGAATAGCCGTTTGAGTGGAAACCCGAGGCCTCAAGCCCCAAAACAACATCGCCGACCTGAACTCGTCCTGCAGTAAGTAACTTGCTGGCGTCGACCACGCCGGTTGCGGCTCCGGCGACGTCATACTCATCCGGCCCTAGCAGGCCAGGGTGCTCGGCAGTCTCGCCGCCAACCAGAGCAACATCAACGGCTTGGCAGGCCTCGGCGATTCCGCGAACGATGTCTGCGATGCGCTGCGGAACAACCTTGCCGCACGCGATGTAGTCGGTCATGAACAGGCTCTTTGCGCCGGTAACCACAATGTCGTCAACGACCATGCCGACCAGATCCTGGCCGATGGTGTCGTGCTTGTCGATGGCCTGCGCAATCGCGACCTTGGTGCCAACTCCGTCGGTCGAGGTGGCCAGCAGCGGGCGCTCGTAGTTCTTCAAGAAGCTGACGTCCATCATGCCGGCGAAGCCGCCGAGTCCGCCGACAACCAGGTCGTTGTGGGTGGCCGAAACGGCCTTCTTCATCAGCTCGACTGCGAGGTCTCCGGCTTCGGTGTCAACGCCAGATGCCGCGTAGGCGCTAGCCGAATGACCGGTGGATGCGTTACCGCGAGGGGCTTCGGTCATTAGTTGGCGGCCTCTCGGATGGTCGCATCCAGCTCGCTGTCTGGGCCAGGGTTGCAGGCCTCTGGCGCGGTAGAACGCTCGAGCAGGTTCTTGCCAAGACGTTCTGCGGCCGGCAATTCGATTGGGTACTTGCCGGTGAAGCAGGCGGTGCAGAGCGTTGATTCGGCTTGCCCGGTGGCGGCGACCATGCCGTCTTTGGTGAGATAGCCGAGGCTGTCGGCACCGATGGACTTTCGCACATCCTCGACGCCGAGGCCGGTCGCGATAAGTTCGGCACGGGTCGCAAAGTCGATTCCGTAGAAGCATGGCCAGGTGATCGGTGGCGACGAAATACGCACGTGAATCTCGGCGGCACCGGCCTCACGAAGCATCTGCACAAGGGCGCGCTGGGTGTTGCCGCGAACGATTGAGTCGTCGACCACGACAATGCGCTTGCCGCGAATCACTTCGCGCAGCGGGTTGAGCTTGAGGCGGATACCACGCTGTCGAATGGTCTGCGAAGGCTGAATGAAGGTGCGGCCGACGTATGCATTTTTGACCAGACCGTGACCAAACGGGATGCCCGATTCCTGACTGTAGCCAATCGCAGCCGGCGTGCCCGACTCTGGGGTCGGAATAACCAGATCGGCCTCGACCGGGTATTCGCGCGCGAGTTCGCGTCCCATTTCGACACGTGATTCGTAGACGTTCTTACCGTTAATGGAGGTGTCTGGGCGAGCAAGGTAGACGTACTCGAAAACGCATCCCGCTCGTTTGGTTTCGGCGAAGCGAGTTGAGCGCAGACCGTTTTCATCGATCGCGATTAGTTCGCCCGGCTCAACCTCGCGCACGAAGCTAGCGCCAACGATGTCTAGGGCAGCGGTCTCGGATGCGACCACCCAACCGCGTTCTAAGCGGCCGAGCACCAGCGGGCGAACACCCTGCGGGTCTCGAGCGGCGTAGAGCGTGGTCTCATCCATGAAGACTAGGCAGAAGGCACCCTTGACCTTAGGCAGCAGCTCGAGCGCGGTGGCTTCGAGTGTGTGGTCGAGGTCGCCGGCCATGAGTGCGGTGAGCACTGCGGTGTCTGTTGTGTTGCCGCCGGTGATTTCGTTTGCACCCTGGTCTGGGTAACGCTGGCTCAGCAGCTCGAGCAGGTCGGCAGTGTTGGTGAGGTTGCCGTTGTGGGCGAGCGCGACTGTGCCGGCGCTGGTGCGGCCGAGGGTCGGTTGGGCGTTACGCCAGTGGGATGCGCCGGTGGTCGAGTAGCGGTTGTGACCTACCGCAATGTGCCCCTTGAGCGACTCGAGAGCTGACTCGCTAAAGACCTGACTGACCAGGCCCATGTCCTTGTAGACGAGGATCTTCTTGCCGTCTGAGGTGGCGATACCCGCGGATTCTTGACCGCGGTGCTGAAGACTGTAGAGACCGAAGAAGGTGAGCTTTGCTACCTCTTCACCGGGTGCCCAAACTCCGAATACACCGCACTGATCTTTGGGTGCTTTTTCATCGCTCTCGCTTACGGCGAGATCGTGGTTGAGAAGTCCGTCGCCTCTAAGCAAGGAGGTTCCCCAATCGATCGAAGTTTTGGTGCCTTTTTATCGGGCTGATCGACGCCCTTGTGAGGCCCGGTTACCCCTCAAGTTTAGTGGCTTGAACGCGCTTGACGCGGCGTCGGGTTACGAACTCGACCGCGGTTGCGACCATCAGGCCGAGGGCCGCACCTATGCCCGAGGTATAGGTGACGATGTAGCCGAGAAAGTCGCGAGTTCCGTTGGTCGCGAACCAGAGCGTGAAGCCAGTGATTAGCCCGATGGTCGCGCCAGTCAGCATGAACGGCAGGAACTTCGGTGTGCGACGAATCTCGACGATTTCGCTCTTCTCAGTTGCTTTGGCGGATGCGTTTGCGGTTGGCTTTGCGGCCGGCTTCTCGAGCTTTTCGGACTTTTCGGTCATGGGTTAATTCAACCCCATGCGTGGGGAGTTCATTTCAACCATCTACGGGGATTGAAGTCCGCAACGGCTGCAGAATGCCGCGCTGGAGTCCAGTTGGAGTCCACATCCCGAGCAAAACTTGGTGCCGCCAAGCGAGCCATGCGAAGCCCCAGAGTTGGCAACCCTATTCCCTGGTCGAACGGCGCGAAACACAAAGAAAACGACGGCTCCCGCCAGAATCATGACAACTCCAAGTCCGAGCAGGATGTTGGCCGCTAGGTAACCGTCGCCGAGTGTGTCACAGTCATCGTTCCAAAAAGCCACGCAGCCTAGACCCTCGATTTCGATGCGGCGATCTTCACCCACCCGCACAATCCAACTTGCAAGTGCGATAACAACGCCCAGAGAGGCGAGACCGATTCCCACTAAATCCGTCACGGATAGTTTTTTCATGGGTTCCCCTAAATAGTCGATAAGCAGCAACTAAAAAGCTGTCGCCTCAACGCTAACACTCGGCAAAACTACACGATAGGCAAAACGTCGCTGAGATCAGCGCGAACCCCGGATGCCGAGACTTTGGCTGCGGCAAGCGCATCCGACCAGGTTTGACGGCCGGTTGCGAGGTCGAACCAGGTCTCGGGCGACATCTCGACCACGTTCGGCGGGGTGCCTCGCGTGTGGCGCGGGCCCTCGATGCACTGGGTCGCGCCGAGTGGTGGAACTCGCACCTCGACGCTGTTGCCGGGCGCACGGTCGGCCAATTCTTCGAGCAGGTAGCGCACCGCGGTGACGAACTGCGGGTCGGCCGCAGGGCCATCCGGGTATGCCAAGCAGGATGCGACTGCGGCGCGTCCGGCCTCTGGGTTGGTTCGTCTTCTTGGCACGGGTCAAGCCTATGACTTAGCTGGGTCGGCCAATCAAAGGTGTGTTTTCCACAGATTTGCATGTGGTGAAATCGGGGATGCGCAGCGCGGCGAAACTTTAGTTGTCGGTGCCGAGGTCGCCCCCGCCTCGGCGCTGACGCCAAAACCCAGCAAAGGAGCAGAAACTAAACTTGAGCCTGTGAAAATCTTGGTCTTGGGGCAAGGCGCCCGCGAACACGCAATCGTCAAAGCGTTGATTCGAACCGGCACTCCTGCCGAGTCGATCGTCGTCGCCCCAGGCAATGCCGGCATCTCGATGGATGCCCAGTGCGAGCCAAACCTCAACCCGAACTCACCCGAAGACGTGGCTGCCTTTGCGACCGAGCGCGGAATCGAGCTGGCAATCATCGGCCCCGAGGCTCCGCTGGTTGCTGGAGTTTCGGACTCGCTGCGAGCTGCAGGAGTCGCCGTGTTCGGCCCGAGCAAGCAGGCCGCCGCGCTCGAGGGCAGCAAGTCTTTCGCAAAAGAGGTGATGGCGGCGGCCGGTGTTCCGACCGGACTTGCGCGCGAATGCGCATCCATCGCCCAGGTTGAAGCCGCAATCGATGAGTTCGGTGCGCCATACGTGATCAAGGCCGACGGCCTCGCGGCGGGCAAGGGTGTCATCGTCACGAACGATCGCGCAGCGGCACTCGCGCACGCCGAGAAGTTCATCCACATGGGTGTGCTGGTCGAAGAGTTCCTCGACGGCCAAGAAGTCAGCCTGTTCTTCCTGGCTGATGGCAAGACCGTGCTCGCGCTCACCCCCGCTCAAGATTTCAAGCGCGCTTACGACAACGACGAAGGTCCGAACACCGGAGGCATGGGCGCCTACTCTCCGCTGCCATGGCTACCTGCGGGATTTGTCGAAGAGGTGCAGCGCACCGTTGCGCAGCCAACGGTTGACCAGATGGCCAAGCAGGGCACCCCGTTCACCGGACTTCTCTACTGCGGACTCATCCTGACCGCCAAGGGCATCCGCGTCATTGAATTCAACGCACGTTTTGGCGACCCTGAGACACAGGTTGTTCTGCGCCGACTCGAGAGCTCGCTCAGCGACCTGCTGTTCAAGGCTGCGACTGGCACGCTTGCCGAAGCCGCTGCGCCAAAGTTCAGCGAGCAGGTGGCGATCACAGTTGTCCTCGCGAGCGAAGGCTACCCAGACACCAGTGCCCCAAATCGCCCGATTCACGGTCTCGGTTCGGTCGAGAACGAGTCGGTCGAGGTTTGCCACGCGGCAACCGCCTGGGCCGAAAACAAAGACGGCGAAGAGACACTGATGGCAACCGGCGGACGTGTTTTGTCAGTGGTTGCGGCCGGAGCCGACTTCGCCTCGGCGCGCGCAAACGCATACGCCGGCATCGAGAAGATTCACCTGCAGGGTTCGCACTTCCGTAAGGACATCGCGGCAAAGGTGGTCGGCTAGTGAGCGCCGCGCAGCGCATCCATGGCTGGAAGCATGTTTACAGCGGCAAGGTTCGCGACCTTTACGAAGCAGAAGACCCGAGCCTGCACCACCTGATTTTGGTGGTGGCCAGCGATCGAGTCAGCGCATTCGACCACGTGCTTGAACCCGCGATTCCGGGCAAGGGTCGCCACCTGACCACCCTGACCAACTGGTGGTTTGACCGACTCGATGTGCCGAACCACTTGGCCGTCGAGGTGCCGGTTCCCGCCGAAGTTGCTGGGCGCGCGACCGTGGCCAAGAAGCTTGAGATGTTTCCGATCGAGTGCGTGGTGCGCGGCTACATCAGCGGATCCGGCTGGAAGGAATACCAAGCCACCGGTTCGATTTGCGGAGTTGAACTGCCCGAGGGCCTGACCTTCGGCGGCCGCCTGCCCGAGCCGATTTTCACCCCCGCCTACAAGGCTCCGCTGGGCGAACACGACGAGAACATCACCTTCGAGCGCTGTGTCGAGTTGGTCGGTGAGGATGCCGCCAGCGCACTGCGCGACCTGAGCCTCGATGTGTTCAAGCGTGCCAGCGAACTCGCCGAAAAAGCGGGCCTGATTCTGGCCGACACCAAGTTCGAGTTCGGCATCGACCCAGCTACCGGTCAAATCACGTTGGGTGACGAAGTTCTGACTCCGGATTCATCACGCTTCTGGTCGAAATCGGCCTGGGAGCGCGGCGAGCGCAAAGACAGCTTTGACAAGCAGATCGTGCGCAACTGGCTGGCCGATAACTGGAACCAGCAGGGTCAGCCACCGGCACTCCCCGCCGAAATCGTCGATCAAACCGCCGACAAGTATGCCGAGTTGGTTGAGCGCCTGACTCAGGGTGTCGCCTAATTGCGCGCGTAGCCTGACGTAATCGTCAAATCCGCAGGAATACCCGCACCGAAAGGTCACTTAACAGAGCACTGATGGTCAGAGAACAGATACGCGATGCACGGCAAGAGGAAATCCTCGAAGCCGCGATTGGCATCATCGCATCCGACGGTGTTGATGCAGTTTCGATGGCTCAGCTGGCCAAGCGCACTGGTCTAAGTCGACCAGCGATCTACCAGTACTTCGCATCTCGCGAGCACGTGCTTGCCGAACTGGTAATCAACGAGCTAGCCGATCTCAGCAACGCCATAGATGAGCACATCGCGAAGTTCGACGAGCCGCTCGAGCGCATCCGTATCTGGATTCATTACTCACTAGCGCATCTGTCGAGTGCTGATCACCGAGCAATTCGCGAAATCTCAATGGAAAGCCTGCCGGATGAGTCACGCGGAATGATTCGAGCCATGCACGGCCAAGTCATGACCTCGCTGCTGAGCCCGGTTGGCGAACTGGGAATTCGCGACGTCACGGCAACAGCGCACCTTATCTATGCATCCGTCGCTGCGAGCGCAAAACGAATCGATGAGGGTGCTTCATACGAGAACGAAGCCGCAGCACTCGAGCAATTCACCATCGCGGGAATCACCGGAGCACTGCGGCCTCTCGACAGCTAGCGCCTAGCGCTGCCGAATCACGACTAGCGCTTGAGTGTTGCGGTCAGAATTGGCTCCGAGTCAATCGTCGCCGAAACCTTCACGCTCTTGGCCTTGCTGGCCAGCGAGAACACGAAGTCCTGGTTGGTGGCAGTTCGGTTGTAGAGGCGATTTCCAATCTTGAACGCAATCTTCTTGCCAGCGGCTCCGTTCACGGAGACGGTGATGCGGCCCGACTTGAAGTTGGCAGTGGCAGTCGGGGTTCCGAACGAGATTGGGTAATAGCGATCAAGCGCAAAGTCGGCCGCACCGCCGAAGTGGTCGCGGCGAGTGTGGATCGCACAGGCAACCTTGGTGCAGTCCACGGTCCCATCCTTGACGGCGAAGACAGCTCTCACATCGAGCTTTACTGGCTCTGCGGCTTTGCCAGCCCCGATGACCTGCGAGGCCATCAGGTTGCTGACCCACTTGCCCTGGCCATCGCACTGGGTCGGACGAGCGCTGGTGTTTGCGGCGGCCTCGGCCGGAATCGCACAGAGTCGGACATAGATGCCCTGGTCGGCTGCGAGTCCCGAGATGCTTGCGGTGATGGTGTCACCGGCGGGGTTGAGCACGCTGACCTTGTCGATCTTGAGTGCGAAGCCATTGGCCTGAGCCGAGGTGATTCCGAGGGTTGCGGTCAAGGCTGCTGCCAGGCCCAGCGAGGTGGTCAATTTGAAGATTCGTTTGGCGCGCAATTTTGCTCCATTCGTGTTGGGGTTGGGGTTTTGCACAACGAAGTTAAGCCATCGACCTCGCGCCAAACCTGACAGAGTGTCAGGCATCGATGTTTTCTCGTTTAGAAGCGCAAATTGGAATCCCAGGGATCGCCATGAGACATGTTAAATGTCTTAAGTTCGACCTTGGAAACCGTCCACTTAAGGCTCTTGAAGACAGAAATCCACTCGTTAGGGTCTGTACTCAGCTTCTCCATGTAGGCAGTTCTGGCTGCCATGGTATCTGGACTAAATTCCTTAGGAGGGTCAAGACGGGTCCAATCCCCACGCTTCAAAACGACCCAGTACTCCTCAAATGCTGCAGCAGGTTCGCCAAATTTATACAGAAACTTGACACGCTCTTCCAAGGACTTTAGGGAGTCAAGATCTTGTCTGAACCAATTCCTCGCGTTTGAGAAGATTTCGAAATATTGCTGGAGGGAATAATTGAGCTGCTCGCTTATCACATCGAAGAAAGTCCGGTCCCTGCGAAAGTCAAGATTTACCAGCAAAACATCGGAATAGTGCCTGAGCAGGTCCAATGGTTCAGGCTCTTCCGACCAAAAATATTTTGTTACGACTGTGTATTTCGCGAAGTCGCGGTCAACTTCAGACATGCGGAAACTCAGACCCTTTAGTAAGGCCCTAGTCTCGGCAGACAGTTTTTGGTTCGAACTAGTCAATCCTCTTCGCGCTGATTCGAGTCGAGATCGTTCCAATCGTTGCCGAGAGGCCTCTTGGATGTCTCTAAGCTCTGCGCGTTGTGACTCCTGAGCTTTGGCAACCTCGCGGGCATGGCGGAGTGCCTCGAGACGCTCGAACTCTACTGCAGCGAGTTGCTCGATTCCTTCTGGGGAGTAGTTTGCTTGAAGGCGGACCCAGGCAAGCAGTTTTGCGAATAAAACTGGATCCAAATAAATGAGGTCATCGAGTTTCTGATTTTTGAAACTAACTCGATTTGTTGACAGGAATCTGTTCTTCTCAAAGGACAAATACTTTTTTACTTTTTTCCAGTCGGGCTCTTCAAAACCATAGAGCCAGAGCGAGTCACGAATTAGCTCAGTTCTCGAAGTCGACCGATTGCTGGCTCCTCCTGGGTGAGATCCGATTTGGAGCAAATTTTGCCAACAAAAATCTCGAAGAGTCACCATTGAGTTTGCTAGGTCAAAGAGTGAGTTTCCGCTTTGCCATTTTTGGTAAAGAGTACCGGCAATAACAGAAGCACTTTTGTTGGCGAGCCTTGGAACATACAACTTCAGAAGGCCTGAGAACGAGTTCGAATTCAAGCCAAAATTGTTTAACAAATACTCTTCGAAGTCTCGCAAAGCACACCCCCGTCTCCCAGACCCAAAAACAAGTTAGCATCCTCGGCTAAACTAAAGGGGTCTGGCAGCGTTGTCGACGCCCGAGGATTCGCGCGACAGGCGCATCCCTCGCGGTCAAATACTCCCCACACAAGCTTGGAGATTTCTGTGCCAAAGATCATCGTCGAGGTAATGCCGAAGGCTGACCTGCTAGACCCTCAGGGCAAGGCAGTGAACAACGCCCTGCACCGCAGCGGCAACGCACAGAACAAAGACATCATCGCGGTTCGAATCGGCAAGCGCATCGAGCTGCACTTTGACCGCCCAGTGACGGATGCCGACCTCGCGAACGCCAAGCAGATCGCCGAGAGCTTCTTGAGTAACTCGGTTATTGAAGACGTCGTAGCCGTAACCGTCGAGAACTAAGCGCGCATGAGCATCCGAATCGGTGTAGTTACCTTTCCTGGCACGCTCGACGACCGCGATGCGCAGCGTGCGGTTCGCCTAGCCGGCGCAACCCCGGTGCCGCTGTGGCACGCAGACGCCGACCTCAAGAAGGTCGACGCGGTGGTTTTGCCTGGCGGTTTTTCATACGGCGACTACCTGCGCTGCGGCGCGATTGCCGCACAGGCTCCGGTGACTAAGGAAATCGTTCGAGCGGCCGGCAAGGGTCTGCCAGTGCTTGGCATCTGCAATGGATTCCAGGTTCTGGTCGAAAGCCACCTGCTGCCTGGCGGTCTGATTCGCAACGAACACCAGCACTTCATCTGCCGCGACCAGAAGCTCGAAGTCGTAAACACCGACACCCGTTGGACTAACCAGTTCGAGCTGGGCCAAGAGATCACGATTCCGCTCAAGAACGGCGAGGGCGGTTACATCGCCGACGACGAAACCCTGAAGCGTCTCGAGGGCGAGAACCTGATCGCGTTCAAGTACCTAGAGGTCAACCCCAACGGTTCGATGCACGACATCGCCGGCCTGCGCAACGAACGCGGAAACGTCGTTGGGCTCATGCCGCATCCCGAACACGCTGTCGAACCTGGCTTCGGGCCTGACACCGCATCGGCGATGCGCTCGGGTGTTGACGGTCTCAAATTCTTTACCTCCGTGATCAACGCACTGGTCAAGGCATAACGGCGACGCGGCAAAGCACGAAGGGACAGACGAGAAACATGGCACTTTTCAAGAAGAAGACTGTGGCGGTTCCGAGCGGCGTTGACACCGTTGAGGCGGCCGCGAACACCCCTGACAAGGCTCAGCCCTGGAAGGAACTTGGCCTAAAACTCGAGGAATACGACCGCATCAAAGAGATTCTGGGTCGTCGCCCGACGTCATCCGAGCTCGCGATGTATTCGGTGATGTGGTCCGAGCACTGCTCATACAAGTCTTCGAAGATTTACCTTCGTCAGTTCGGTGAGAAGGTCACCGACGAGATGAAGAAGCACCTGATGGTCGGCATGGGCGAGAACGCCGGTGTGGTCGATATCGGTGAGGGATGGGCCGTGACCTTCAAGGTCGAGAGCCACAACCACCCGAGCTACATCGAGCCGTTCCAAGGTGCCGCAACCGGTGTTGGTGGAATCGTTCGCGACATTTTGACCATGGGCGCTCGCCCGATTGCCGTGATGGATCAGCTGCGCTTCGGTGCGCCCGAGCACCCAGACACCGCTCGCGTCGTGCACGGCGTAGTTAGCGGAATCGGCTTCTACGGCAACTGCCTCGGTCTGCCAAACATCGGCGGCGAGACCGTGTTCGACAAGGTTTATCAGGGTAACCCGCTGGTGAACGCCCTCTCGGTTGGCGCGCTGCGTCACGAGGATCTGAAGCTGGCAAAGGCATCCAACCCTGGCGACCTGGTGATCTTGTTCGGTGCTCGCACCGGCGCAGACGGCATCGGTGGCGTTTCGGTTTTGGCTTCTGAGACCTTCGATTCGACCGGCCCGACCAAGCGCCCAGCGGTGCAGGTAGGTGACCCATTTGCCGAGAAGGTTCTGATCGAATGCTGCCTCGAGCTGTATCACGCGGGCGTAGTCGCGGGCATTCAAGACCTCGGTGGTGCTGGCATCAGCTGTGCCACAAGCGAGCTTGCCTCGAACGGTGGCGCGGGCATGCGCGTCCAGCTGAAGGATGTCCTGAAGCGCGACGAGAACCTAACCCCGGAAGAGATTCTGATGTCCGAGTCGCAAGAGCGCATGATGGGCATCGTTCCGAAGAAGGACTTCAAGGCGTTCAAGAAGATCGTCGAAAAGTGGGAGGTCGAGTACTCGGTGCTCGGCGAGGTTATTGCCGAAGACCGCCTGTACATCAACTGGGGCGACGAAGAGATCGTCAACGTTCCACCTCGCACTGTTGCACACGACGGCCCGGTCTATCAGCGTCCGGTCGAATACCCGAAGTATCAGGATGCGCTAAACGCAAACACCGTGCACGTCGCTGCCGGTGGCGGCCACGGCCTGCACCGTCACAACGACGACGGAGCCGAGCTGGGCAGCCAGATTTGGCAGATCGTCACCAGCCCGAACCTGGCATCCAAGGCTTGGATCACCGACCAGTACGACCACTATGTCGGCGGCAACACCGCTCTGGCGATGCCTGACGACTCGGGCATGGTTCGCGTTTCTGAAGAGTCTGGCCTGGGTATCGCGATTGCGACCGACGCTAACGGACGCTACTGCTACCTCGACCCATACCAGGGTGCGCGTCTGGCGCTGGCTGAGGCATACCGCAACGTTGCCGTTAGCGGAGCTAAGCCGATGGCCGTCACCAACTGCCTCAACTTCGGTTCGCCAGAAAACCCAGAGGTCATGTGGCAGTTCAAGCAGGCCACTGCAGGTTTGGCTGATGGATGCCTTGAGCTCGGCATTCCTGTTACTGGCGGAAACGTTTCGTTCTACAACCAGACCGGTGACGTAGCGATTCACCCGACTCCGGTTGTTGGTGTGCTGGGTGTCATCGACAATGTCGCTCGACGTATTCCGTCGGGTTGGCAGGATGCCGGCCACAACATCTACCTCCTCGGAGTGACTCGCGACGAGCTCGACGGCTCAGCCTGGGCCGATGTCGTGCACAACCACCTTGGCGGTCGCCCGCCGTTTATCGACCTGGCTGCCGAGAAGGCCCTGGCCGAGGCCGTTGCCGCCGCGAGCGAGCAGGGGCTGTTGGCTTCGGCTCACGATCTTTCGGAGGGTGGCCTTGCCGTCGCGGTGATCGAGTCGGCCATGCGTTTCGGCATGGGTGCTCGTATTTGGTTGGGCGAGGTTATGGAGCGCGACGGCGTCGACCGCACTTGCGCCCTGTTTGCCGAGTCCACCTCGCGCGTGCTGGTTTCAGTTGGCCGCGAGGATGACGTCAAGTTCGTCGGCCTCTGCGAGGCTCGCGGCATTCCGGTGCTGCGCATCGGCGTTACCGATGACTCGGGCGAGGTCGAGATTCAGGATGTGGCTCGCTTCGGCCTAGCCGATCTGCGTGCGGCTTCGGCGGCTACGCTGCCTGAGCTTTTTGGGTAGAGAACTACTCGTCCTCGTCATCCTCAACTTCTATTTCGTCATCACCGTCGGCAGATGCCCAAACTCGAGGCGCTCCGGTTAGCTCGGTTGGCAGGTGCCACAGCGGCACGGGTACTAGGTCGGCTCCGCCGAGCAAATCCTTCTCGGCTTGCAGATAGTCGATGTGACGTTTGATTTCTTCAGGCCAGCAGTAGTCGTACTCGCCCCAATAGGAACCGTCTTCGCGTTCGCCACTTTCGAGAACATAGGCGACTCCCCACGCCTTTGGCGCCGGAGTAAAGGTCTCAACTTCTTCGATGTCTTTCCAGTAACGAAGGCCTGAGAAAGTCTTGCCGCAAGAGTCAGCCTCGACGTGGATGATCCAAGGAAGGTCGCGGTCACCGACCTGGATTGGTTCGGCGAGAGTGCCAGATTCACGAGCAAAGCGCTCAGCAACAGCCTCACTTGAGCAGCAAATGCTCAACACACCTGGGTAGGCCTTTTCGCGCACTACCTCAACAAATTCGCCATCAACCAAAGTCAACATGGGCAACCTCCTAGTGTTTCAAGATAAGGGTGGGGTCTGACATTCAAGACACTTCCTGAGCTTTTGGCTGGCTCAGGGCTTCAGGCACTTGCAGTCAAACATGGGCTGCTCCTGGTCGGCGAAGATAATGCAGCCGCCCAGCGAAACATTCGGGTCGTTCATCAGGTCGGGACCGGGTAACCCGTAAACGATTGGGCGCAGCGGGTTGCCGCAGTGAGGGCAGAGCGGGCGCTGCCCGACCATCGAGTAACGGCCGAGACCTTCACGCATCCAGTGAAAGAGCATGCGCGTTGAGACGCAGTCTGCCTTGTTGTAGGCCACGATGTCGCGCCAAAACTCTTGTTCGGCCTGGTAATCGCCTGAAGCGCGAGCCTGCAGGAAACGGTAGAACTTGAGCTGGCTGTCGGCGCCATCGGCGACCTCGGTGTCGCCACGGATACCGTCTTCGGAATCATCGGTGTGCGCGTAGAAGTGCTCGAGGGTTTTGATGCCGAGCTTGCCATAAGAGTTGATCATCGAGTTGCGAACAACGGGCATGAGGTCGAAGAGGTATGGCAGCAGTTCGTTGACCTCAGCGCTCATCGAACCGTAACGCTCGACAAGCTTGAGCAAGCGGGTCTTCTCTGGATCGTTGTAGTGATAGATGTGGGCGCCGGGGTTGACCCGCATGCGGTTGAGTGCGAACTCAACGAAACCTTCAAAGGCGGCCCGCTCGGAATCAAAATCCTTGGCCGAGAACTCGAAAAACTCATCGTCGTTGTCGGTGGCTCCGAGCATGTAGTGCAGGTCTTCGGTTTGACCGGTTGGCCCGAACCATTCAAAGTCGAAGAAGAGATCAGCCGGGTGAGGGTTCGGCAAATCGGCGATGATCTCTTGCGGTGTGCGGGTCAGCTGCATCACCGGCCCTTCGATGTCGCGACCGGCTTGAATGACCTGAGCCCAGTTGTAGTACTTGCGCCAGTACTGGGCATCCATGCTTCCGCCACTCGTCTTTTCAAGTTCGTAATCAGGACCCGAGTGGATGACATCGGTGATGGTGTGAATGTTGTCGAAAAGCAGCCACTTGCGGTGATGTGAATTGACGTCGTAGAGCTGCGAGATCTGATTGAGCCTGACGCGCTCTGTGCTGCAGAGGTCGGGGTACTCGCAGTGAATCTTCTTGCAGATGCCGGGCTCTGGGCAGAACCACTCGAACTCGAAAGGAATCCACAGCGAGTCAGGACTGTTGTCAGACAGAGTGCTGGCGACCCGGCTAAACACCTTGTCGAACTCGTTTACTAGGTGCTCGGGTGTGTACGAAACGGTCAAGCGGTTGCGAAGAAGAAGACCGCTTTGGCGAGAGCTGGCAATACCTTTAGCCTGCATCGCAACGAGGTAGCCGCCGACCTGAATCTGGTAGTTGAGTTTGGCTTCGCTTGAGTGCTTGACGTCCCAAACGGTATAGCGACCCGAACGTTCAACACCTGGCGCGGCGACAACTTGAACCCCGCGAACCGGATCGAGCACAAGGTCTAGGTCTTCGCGTACGAGCAGATCGGCGTATCCGGTTAGCGCTACCGAACCGAAGTCGCGCAGCAGAAAACCTTGCGCGATGACTGCCGGATTTGCTGCCAGCGCTTCGTCAAGCGCAGCGCTGCCCGAACGTTCGGGAAGAATGACCATCTCGTCACCCAGCTGGGACTTGAGTTCGGCTAAAACCATCTCCTCGAATTCTTTGCCCTGGATGATCGGCAATGTGTTATCGAGATCTGGCTTGAATCCTGCGACTTTAGCGAGAGCTGGGGGCAGGCCCGCCGCCACGAACATCGACTGGTAAAGGCAGTGCTCGCAAACGGATGCATGCCAGAGGTCGCGACTCGAAATCACCCAACGGTTGTCTTGAACTCGCATCGCTGCCGCCTGTCTGCCCGATCGGGCATTGAAGATATTGCGCTTGAGTCAAGTATCCCGAGGGGTCTGACATTTGAATGTGAAGGCGAAGGTGAAGCGCCGCGGGATGCCCTGAATTAGCTGGTTGGCAGCAGAACGCTGACACGAGCCTCTTCGGTCCAGAGCCCGGTGTTCTGGTTGAATCCCGAGACGGTGATTTGATAGCCGTATCCCGCGTTCAGGTTTGGAATCGTGAAGCTGCGTGCAGCGGGATCAACGCCGATAGCTGTGTAAGAGGTCAGGTAGCGCGCAACCACCTGCCAAACGGTTACCGCCTCGCCGCCAAGGGCTGGATCCCAGGCCACCGTAACCGTGGTTGGAGTTACGTCGGTAACCCGAAGGTTCACGGGTGCGGGCATCTTGGCAGGCGCAGAAGGCTGCGAGCCGTTTGAGCGAACCGTGGTGAGAGTCTCGGCGGTCCACTGTCCGTTAGTCAGGAGGGCGCTGACGCGGACTTTATAGTTCAGTCCTGGATTCACAGAGCCCGAGTTGAAGCGGATGTGGTTTCGCTGCCCACCGATCTCAGAGTATCCACCGACCTGAAATGAACTGTTGTGCTCGATGGAGACCGAGTAGCGTTCCACGCCTGCGAGCTCATCCCAGACAACCTCGATCGTGTCGCCGCTGGCGGTTGCAACTACGCCGGTTGGTCCGGCAACGGGAGCGGGCTGAACCGGCGCGGATCCGAGAGTGCGCACATTGACGCACGCACGCGAAGACTCACGAGGCTGCAGATAGTAGGCACAGGCAACGTAATCCCAGCCCGGGGTCAAGTCGGTGAAGCGCACCAACGGATTGCTGCCATCGACCCCCTTGAGCGTGAACGAATCGCCGTAGCGCAGGTAAACCTGGTAAGGGCCGGTCACTCCGGCTACTGGCTCAAATCGAATATCCACTGAGGTCTCGGTGAGGTTTGCCACGGCAACGCCGGTAACTGCTGGTGCCAACGCCGGATTAGGGACCTCGGCCTCTTCAGGCTCGGGATAGACAACCTCGGGACTTCCACCGTTGTTAGGGTCAGCGATGATCTCGTAACCCGATGGGCCTCTGGCTGCCAACTGCGGAGCGATGCCAGTCGTGGTTTCCATGGGCATGGCCGTGGTGACCGAGCTGCGAATCAAATTCGTTGGGGATGCGGCCTCGAAGGATGCGCTCGCGCGAACCGTTGGAGCCTTTCGAGGGGCTGTCCAGACCAGTTTGCCCTTGGCGTTGCGCACGCAGGTAAGGGTCTGGGTGCCGACTTTTGCGGTCTGCTTGGCCTTGGCGCACACCACACCAACCTTTGGTTTGGGCAGTGAGTTCTTAGGCGAGGCCAACGAGGCGGATGCGCCCGCTCCAACAGCGGAAATGGCGAGCACCATCGCTCCCGCAGCTGCGAGCAACCTTCTACCTATCGCCATATTGGCCTCCTTGTTTCAAGGTTAGGGTTGCGGTCTGACAATGGCAACGAATTCCGAAACAAATCGGCAAGCGATCGCGAGCTAGGCAAAGGCGCGCTTGACCGGATACTCGAGGTAATCGGCAGCGTATTCAAGGTTCGGAAACCGCCAGGCGTAGTCGCGAGCAACCCTCGCCAATGCCGCCCAGAAAAACACGTTAAGCAGATCCACCGAGATGTGCGTCAGCGAATCCCCTGGAAAGGCTTTGCCGATGGTTCGGCGGAGCAACGACGGCACATCGCTCAAGCCACAGCGGTGCAGTGCGGCCCGCACCTGAAACTCGAGTTCCCTGGCACGTCGCGGAGTCCAGAGCACATTGCCGCCGGCCGCATCCCCGAATCGTCCGTATTCGTCTGAGGGCAGGTGCAGCAGGATGTGGGCAATTCGGGCGTGACGCACGTGGGCCTGGTCTAGCTGGTCGAACAGGGTCGCAAAGTCGCCAAGCTCGTAGCCAGCCTTGCGAAGATCGAGAACGTCCGGGTAGTAAGCCAACTTGTAGAACGGGATGTGCCCGGAGCCGCTCGCAGCAGGCGCGGGCCTGGCAACCTCGAGCGTGGCCGCAGTCCAGGTGGCAACGGCCTCGTCATCCTCGAGGCTCGGGCCGTCATCAAACTGCTTCATGATGAAAAGAACCTACTACCGCCGCTAAGAATTCGCCAATGAAGCTCCTCGAATCGAATAGCCTTGTAGCCATGTCCGCTAAAAAGCCTCGCAAGCCCTACCGTTTCGGCTGGGCAGACGTCGTCATCATCATCTCGGTGCTAACCATCGCAGCGATTGGTGCAACCGTCTGGTACGGAGTGAATGAAGCCCCGAAAGTTGGGCGAGACGCCGACGCGAAGGCCTGCATTGCCTTCAACGAGGGGCTTCAGAAGGCGCAGAGCGCTTACATGGCGACTAAAGACACCGCCAAATACCTGGACGAGTTTTTTGCTGGCAATGACAAGGCACTTGAGGCCGCTGATCCCGAGGGCGCACTAATCACCCTGTTGACCGATGTCGGCATGCAGCGCCTTTCGGTTAGCCCAGACATGGGTGAAGTTGCCGTTCAATACATGGAACAGGGCGCCTTTGAGGTTCAGACCGATTGCGCCGACATCCTCGGAGTAACCATCGAGTCGACTCCGACCCCAACTAACTAGCCGGGGAGCTGCGCCAGAAGGTTACTTGGCGGCCAGCATGTCGTGGCGCACGATGATTGCGTCACGAGCCGGGCCCACTCCGATTGCCGAAATGCGGGCTCCGCTGATGCGCTCGAGCATCAATACGTAATCCTGCGCGGTTTGCGGCAGGTCTTCGAACTTGCGAGCCCCGGTGATGTCCTCGGTCCAACCCGGGAAGGTCTCGTAGATCGGCTTGGCGTGGTGAAAGTCAGACTGCGAAACCGGCATCTCATCGACACGCTTGCCGTCTACCTCGTAGGCGACGCAGACCGGAATCTCCTTGAGGCCGGTCAGTACGTCTAGCTTGGTCAGCACAAAGTCGGTGACGCCGTTGATGCGCGCCGAGTAGCGAGCGATCGGAGCGTCGTACCAACCGCAGCGACGCGGACGACCGGTTGTGGTGCCAAACTCGTGACCCTTGGCTCGCAAGAACTCACCCGACTCATCGAACAGCTCGGTCGGGAACGGACCCGAACCAACGCGAGTGGTGTATGCCTTGACGATTCCGATCACGGTCTTGAACAGCGCTGGGCCAATTCCAGAACCTGTGGATGCGCCACCCGCGGTTGCACTCGACGAGGTGACAAACGGGTAGGTTCCATGGTCGACGTCGAGCATCGTGGCCTGACCACCCTCGAACAGAACGGTCTTGCCGCCCTCGATTGCCTGGTGCAGCTCGAATGCGGTGTCGGCAACCATCGGGCGCAGTCGCTCGGCGAACGAGAGCAGTTCGGCGACGGTGGCATCCACCTTGATTGCGGCGCGGTTGTAAACCTTGGTCAGCAGGTTGTTCTTGGTAACCAGAGCGGCCTCGACCTTCTGGCGCAGGATGCTCTCGTCGAACAGGTCTTGAACGCGGATTCCGATGCGGTTGATCTTGTCTGCGTAGGTTGGGCCGATTCCGCGACCGGTGGTGCCGATCGCGCGCTTGCCCAGGAAGCGCTCGGTGACCTTGTCGACGGTCACGTTGTAAGGAGTGATGATGTGTGCGTTAGCCGAGACGCGCAGCTTTGAGGTGTCGATGCCACGCGCGTTGAGCGCATCCAGTTCTTGGAAAAGTACGGCGAGGTCGATCACGACACCGTTAGAAATGACAGGGGTAACGCCAGGAGTCAGGATGCCCGATGGCAGCAGGTGAAGCGCGTACTTTTCGTTGCCGATGACGACGGTGTGACCCGCGTTGTTGCCACCGTTGAACTTGACTACGTAGTCGATGTGCTCGGCGAGCAGGTCGGTTGCTTTGCCCTTGCCCTCATCGCCCCACTGTGCACCAATAATCACTACTGCAGGCATGGTTCACCCTCGTTTCGTCATCGGGGATGTAACGCGCGATTGCGCTATTACTTACTAAGTCTAGTCGTGGGGTGTTACGCGGCTCTAGGGCTTGAGGCAATTACAAAAGGTGACGCTTAGTCGAACTCGACGTGCTGCATCACCCACGAGTGCATCGCGACAGCCGCGGCAGCGCTCGCGTTGATCGAACGAGTCGAACCAAACTGGCTGATTTCCAAAACCACATCGGCAGCCTCGATCGCGGGCTCGCTCAAACCAGGACCCTCTTGACCAAACAGCAGGATGCAGTTTCGCGGCAGCTTGTAGGTCTCGATTTTCGAGCAGCCCGGAACATTGTCAATCGCGATAATCGGCAGCTTTTTGCCGTTCGGGCCAGCGGTCTTGGCCCACTCAATGAAATCTTCGACCGTCGGGTGTAGCCTGATGTGCTGGTAGCGGTCGGTGACCATCGCCCCGCGCCGGTTCCAACGCTTGTTGCCGATGATGTGCACTTCGGCGGCCAGGAACGCGTTAGCCGTTCGCACGATTGAGCCGATGTTCAGGTCGTGCTGCCAGTTCTCGATAGCCACGTGAAACCCGTGCCGACGCGAGTCGAGTTCGGCGACTATCGCATCCATCGACCAGTAGCGATAGCGGTCGAGCACGTTGCGGGTGTCGCCGTTGCTGAGTAGCTCGGGGTCGTATGGGCTGCCGGGCTCACCAACACCCTCGGGCCACTCGCCCTGCCATGGGCCGACACCCCAAGTGGTTTGCTCGGGCGATGGGTTGTCGACGCTAGCGGAGCTCGAGGTCGGCTCGGCGCCAAAGGCCGGGTCGGCGCTCGAGGCATCCCCGCTATTTGACTGCATAGGCGCGCTTTCTGAATTGCAGTGCGACAGTGGCCAGCACAGCTGCAATGCAGGATGCGATCAACACCGCCAAAGTGCCAGTGTCGCGCAATTGCTCGTCCGTGAAAGCCAGCTTGTTGATCAGCAGCGAGACGGTGAATCCAATTCCAGCCAGAAGCCCGATGGTCGAGACGTCCCACCAGGTGAGGGCCTTCGACAGTGACGCCCGCGTGAATCTCGACATCAGCCAGGCCGTGCCGACAACGCCGATCGGCTTGCCAAGAACCAGACCGAGGATGATGCCGAGAGAAGCCGGACTGGTCAGGGTTGCAGCAAGGTCACCCGACTGAATCAGCACACCAGCGCTAAAGAATGCGAATACTGGAACGGCGAATCCAGCCGAAATAGGGTGCACGATGCGCAACACAGGATCGGTTTGCTTGAGGTTCATCAACAGACCCATGGCAACTCCGGCAACCGTCGCGTGCACTCCGCTCTCGTGAACCGCGACCCAGATAATCGCGGCAAGCGGCAGATAGAAGTACCAACCGGTGACCCGCTTCTTTTGAAGCATGCCGAAGATGAAGAGTCCCGCTGCGGCAACCGCGAGGGCAACCAGGTTCAACGCGGCGGTGTAGAAGATCGCGATAACCAGAATCGCGCCGAGGTCATCTACGACGGCGAGCGTGAGCAAGAAGGCCCTCAGCTCGATTGGCAAACGCCGACCCGCAACGGCAAGAACCGCGAGCGCAAACGCAATGTCGGTAGCCATCGGGATTCCCCAACCGGATGCGCTTGGCAGACCATTGTTGAACGCGAAGAAAATGCTCGCTGGCACAATCATTCCGCCGAGAGCCGCCGCGATTGGAACAGCTGCAACCGACCGGTCTTTGAGAGACCCCTCTTTGAATTCGTGCTTCAGCTCGATGCCGGCAACAAAGAAGAAAATGGCGAGCAGGCCGTCGGCGGCCCACTTGCCCAGCGAGAGGTCTAGGTGCAGTTCGGCGGGGCCAATCTTGAATTCACGCAAAGAGAGGTAGCTCGCGCTATCGGTGTTAATCCAGAGCAGCGCAAGAACTGCGGCAATTAGCAGAAGGATGCCGCCGGTGGTCTCGTTGCGCAAGGCGTTGGCAAGCCAGGCTGCCTGCTTCTTGCTCGCCTTCGCAAGCCAACCTTTAGTTCTAGCCATGCGGTTAAGCCTAGGGCAGCGCATCCTGCAATTCGGCTCGCTCGGTAGGCTTGGAGCATGGCAGATCGCAGCAAAATCAAAGCTTGGCTAACCGACATGGATGGGGTGCTCTGGCACGAGGGCAAGGCCCTTACGGGCGCTCCCGAATTGATCGCAAAGTGGCAGGCCGAAGGCACGCCTTTTCTGGTTCTGACCAACAACTCGATCTTCACTCCGCGCGACCTTTCGGCTCGTCTGCGCGCAGGCGGCCTCGATGTTCCAGAGGAGCGAATCTGGACCTCGGCCCTGGCCACCGCGGCGTTTTTGCACAGCCAGAAGCCGAACGGCACCGCCTACGTTTTGGGTGAGGCCGGCCTCACTACCGCCCTGCACGAAATCGGTTATGTGATGACCGACTTCAACCCGGACTACGTAGTGCTTGGAGAGTCGCGCAACTTCAACTTCGAGACTTTGACGAAGGCCGTGCGCTTGATCAACAACGGTGCGCGCTTTATTGCCACGAACCCGGACGCGACCGGCCCGAGTGCGGATGGCGTTCTGCCGGCGACCGGTTCGGTGGCTGCACTGATTACCAAGGCAACCGGCCGCGAGCCTTACATCGTTGGCAAACCGAACCCGATGATGTTCCGCTCGGCGATGAACAAGATTCAGGCTCACTCAGAGACGACCGGCATGATCGGCGACCGAATGGACACCGACGTCGTGGCCGGCATCGAGGCTGGGTTGCACACCGTTCTGGTGCTAACCGGAATCGCGGATGACGCCGAGATCAAGAAGTACCCGTTCCGTCCTACCGAAATCCTGCAGGGCGTTTTCGAGCTCGTTTAGCCAGCTCACGCCTAACCAGCCGGCCTGCTAGTCGATTGGTGCGGTCTGCGCCTTGTCGAGCTCTTTGACCGACTTGCGAGTGGTCACCAGAACCGAGGCCAGCAGCACGAGACCGGCAAATACCGGATACATGATGTGCACGCCAAAGGCATCCACCGCAGCGCCCGCGAAGGTCATTGTGATCATTGGGCCGGCGGTCCAGAGAGTCATTTCGAGGCTGAATACGCGACCGCGTTTGCTCGCCGGAATCAGGCGCTGAATCACGGTATTCAACAGCACCGGCAGCGGACCCCAAGCGAAACCAAGCACAACACCAAACGCGAGCATGATCCACTGCGGTGGCAACAGCGACATCGGAATCATGCCCAGCGAGACGCCGTAGAGAGAAATGCGCACGATGTTTGAGAACTTCACGTGCTTGGCCAACTGGTCGAATAGCAGCGAACCGGCGGTGGTCGAAATCGCCATAACTGACAGGATGAAGCCGAGCCCCTCGGGCTCCTCGATCGCATTGTAGAACGCCGGCAAAACGACCATCTCGGTCGGCAGGTAGATCATGGCTAGCACCAGGAACGCGCTCATCAAAGTCAGCACTGCCGGCGTCTCGAAGAGGATCTTGAACCCCTGCATCGAGTAGGTGAACCAGTTCTTGCTCTCGTCATCTGCATGCGGTTCTTTGTGCTCGTGCACCTTGATCGCAAAGGCCGCAACAGCCGAGGCGGCACCTAACGCGGCCACCACATAGAAAGTGTTGAACTCGCCAATCGTGCTCACCAAAATCGCGGCGACTGCAGGGCCGGTAGCAAAGCCGGCAGCGGCGATTGCCTCGTGAATCGAGTTGGCTCGCTCGAGGGTCAGCTTGCCCGCTGCGGCGACATCGGGAACGAGTGATTTGCGAGCGCTCATGGTTCCAGAACCGACGATTGTGCGAATCACCGCGATGGCAATCAAAGTGGCCAGGTTCATGCCCGCGACGGCGGCAATCACGGCAATCGACAGGTTTACGGCGGCGGCCGCAATTTCGCTGAGATAGGCGAGGCGGCGGCGGCCAAACCGGTCGATAAACGAACCCATGATTGGTGCCAAAACCAAACCGGGGATGCTGGTGAGCGTGACCATGAGTCCCGCGTTGGTTGCCGATCCGGTCAGCTCGATGGCGATCCACGGCATCAGCATGAACACCATCGAGCCAGCGAACAGGCTCAGGAAGCTCGCGGTTTCGAGCAGGATAAACGGCTTTAGATTGCGCTTCATCGACTAGCGCAGACCCAGGTCATCTAGACCGATTGCGCTGAAGTAAGGGTAGCCGGCATCCTCGATGATTTGCTTCGCTCCGGTGTCGCGATCGACAACGGTTGCCACGGCAACGATGATCGCGCCGGCCTCTTCGAGAGCCTTGGCTGCGGTCAGCGGTGAGCCACCGGTAGTCGAGGTGTCTTCAACGACAACGACTCGGCGGCCTCGAACGTCTGGGCCCTCAACCTGACGACCCATGCCGTGAGCCTTTGCGGCCTTGCGCACGACAAACGCATCCACCGCACGACCGCGAGCTGCGGCCTGGTGCATGATTGCGGTTGCTACGGGGTCAGCGCCCATGGTCAAACCGCCAACTGCGACAAAGTCGGTGACGCCGGCGTCATCAAGCATGTCGAGCATGACCTGGCCGATGAGTGGTGAGGCCTCGTGATGCAAAGTCGCACGACGAAGGTCAACGTAGTAGTCGGCCTCGATTCCGCTCGAGAGCGTGACGCGGCCGTGAACAACCGCGAGTTCTTTGACGAGCTCGACAAGGCGTGCGAAGTTGGCTGCGTTTGAGGTCATGGCATCAAGGCTAGTACTTGAACAGCGTCAGGACGTGTGCGTGCAACTTGGTTTTGGTGATTCCAACCGAAACGATGAGTTTAGAGTTGCGTGCGAAAATCTGGTCGCAGGCGTTGCGAGCTCGAGCCATTGCCTCACGCTGAGACATGCCCACGCCAACGTATCCGATGCAGCTAACTGACTTGGCTTGCGCGAATCGTGCGGTGCTCGCTGAGAGTCGGTCGACCGATCGAAGAGCAATCACCGTGGTCGAAACTCGAGGGCGCTGCGAACCAGCGACGGCGCTAGGTGCCGGATTAGTTACATAGCCGAGGCGAAGTCGATCAATTTGGTTGGCCTTGGCTCCGCTGACAAACAGCAGTTTTTCGTAGCGAATCTTGCCGTACTTCGAGACGAATTCGATGTCGACCCAACCCAGAACCTGCACTGGAATTGTTACGGTCATGGAGGTGAGCGTGCGGTCAGAAATCAGTGCCTCCCAGCCGTTCATCAGCACCGAAGTGACCTCACTGAGGTTATCGCCAGAGACGCTGAACTTGCCGTCTGAGATGCTGACGCTTGCGTTGACCTTGAGGTTCGCGGGCAGCCTGCTGACGTCATAGGTCGAGACGGTAGCCGCCACTGGAGCCGAGACCGAGGATGCGTTTGCGGCACCGACACCGTTCACCGCTTTGACGCGGAAGGTATAACTAGCACCCGGAATCAATCCGGTTAGCACGGCGCTGGTCGCGGTCGATGGGCTGCGCGTGTAGGTGGTCCAGGTGGTTCCGCCGTCGGTCGAATACTCAATTGTGTAATCGGTAATCGCGCTGCCGTTCGCGGCCGGAGCTTGCCAGCTGAGGCTGATCGAACCAACGGTTGAGCCAGCGGTTACCGATACCGAGCTAATTGCTGCCGGGGCTGAAGCCGCCTGGAAAGTTACCGAAGCCGCAACCGGCGACCAAGCACCCGGGCCAAAGAAGTTGTTGGCGCGCACTCTGAATACGTAGGCCTGGCCACCGGTGAGGCCGGTAATGGAAATCGTGCCCGAGAGATCCACCGTTCCGCTGTAGGAAACCCAAGTGGTTCCGCCGTCGGCCGAGTACTGCAAGTCGGCCGAGGTTAGTGCCGAACCGCCATTGCTCGGTGGGATCCACGTAATTGTCGTGGTGCCCGGTGCCACGGATGCGGTCGGGGCCGAGACGACAGCCGATGGCACGG
>CAYTNT010000011.1:24895-26573 GCA_964439235.1 uncultured Rhodoluna sp.
GCGGCGGCTAGAGACACGCTGCTCTGCGATGAGTTCGATGGGCCAACACCGTTTACGGCGCTCACCCTGAAGCTGTAGTTCTGGCCAACGGTCAGGCCACTGACGGTTGCGCTGGTTGCCGCCGAAACTCCGTCAGCGTAGACAACCCAGGTGGCACCGCCGTCGGTCGAGTACTCGATCCTGTAGTCAGAAATCGCTGAACCACCATTGCTTGCCGGGGCTGTCCAACTGAGCGATACCGAGCCAGAGCCGTTGCCAACCACGGTAAGCCCGGTCGGCTGGCCCGGCACTGGGTTAGGAGTTACCGCAGTGCTCGCAGCACTCGCAGCGCCGAAGCCCATGCAGTTGGTTGCGCTAACCCTGAACTGGTGTGCGCTGCCGTTCGTGAGACCGGTCACGGTGAAGCTAGTGCCGCTAGCCGTTGCCGTTGCCTGCAACCAGGTGCTGCCACCGTTGGTTGAGTACTCGATCTTGTATGCGCTAATGGCGCATCCATTCGATGCCGGCGCGACCCAGTTGACCTGCACCTGAGCATCGCCGTTGACCAGGGTTGGGGCGTTCGGTTGACCCGGGGCTGCGGCTACCAATTGCGCAGATGAGTTAGTGCTCGCTGGGCCAACACCGATTGAGGTCACGGCCTTGACGCGCACGATGTAAGTGGTGCCGTTAGTCAAACCTGTGATGGTGATAGAAGTTGCGGTGGATGCAGAGTGCGGGAAGGCGGTCCAGGTCGAACCCGAATCACTCGAATACTCGATCGTGTAGTCGGTGATCGCGAAACCACCGTTGCTCGCGGGGGCAGTCCAGCTAACTTCAATCTGGTTGGCACCAGCAGTCACCGTGCCAAGGGTAGGTGCGCCAGGTAGGGCCGCCGGGCTGGTGGCCGTCGAGCTAGAAGAGTAGGCCGAAGAACCACGAACGTTGGTCGCGAGGATCCTGAAGATGTAGTTCGTGCCGTTGGTCAGACCAGTGACAGTCTCAGGCGATGCGGTGAGCGATGTCGACCAGGTCGTCCAGGTCGAACCCGAGTCACTCGAGTACTGAAGCGTGTATCCGGTGATTGGCGAGCCACCCGTGCTCGGCGCGATCCACGCCACCGACAGCTGACCATCGCCCCGAGTGACTGTCGGGGTTGCCGGAGCAGCAGGAGCCGCCGCGACTAAAATCGCCGCCGAGTTTGCGCTAGCCGTGCCTGTGCCAAGTGCATTTACCGCCTTGACGCGAACCACATAGTTGGTGCCGTTGGTCAGACCCGTAATCGTTATCGTGGTCGCGGTGGATGCCGTGTGCGGGAAAGCCGTCCAGGTCGAACCCGAGTCACTCGAATACTCGATCGTGTAATCGGTTAGCGCCGACCCGCCCGTGCTCAAAGGTGCACTCCAGTTGGCCACGATTTGCGCATCCCCGCTCGTCATTACACCGAGGGTTGGTGCACCCGGAACAGTCGCTGGGGTCACAGCAGTCGATGCGGCCGAGAAGCTGCTGGTGCCAGCCGAGTTGGTCGCCGAAACCCTGAACTGGTAAGCCGTTCCGTTGGTCAGCCCAGTCACGGTCTCGGGCGATGCGGTCAGTGCAGTCGACCAGCTGGTCCAGGTTGCACCCGAGTCAGACGAATACTGCAATTCGTAAGCGGTAATCGGTGCACCACCGTTCGAAGGCGCGGTCCAAGAAACCACGG
>CAYTNT010000012.1:0-10076 GCA_964439235.1 uncultured Rhodoluna sp.
CGAACGTAATCGGCATGGGCGTGCACGCCGACAACGGGCAGATGATGACCAAGCCTTACGCCGCCGGCGGTGCGTATGTGAACCGCATGAGCAACTACTGCGGCGGGTGTCGCTTTGATCCGAAGAAGCGAACCGGTGAGGATGCGTGCCCGCTAACCACCCTGTACTGGGATTTCCTGGATCGCAACCGGGAAGGCTTTGCGCGCAACCACCGCATCGCGCAGCAGGTCAAGGGCCTGGATCGGTTGAGCGATTTGCCCGAGGTGCGGGTACGTGCACGCGAGGTGCTAGCAAAGCTCGAGGCCGGCGAACTTTAGGTCGGGTGCGGGGTCGTCGCCAGCGCTCGCGGGCTATTTGAGTCGCGCCAGGAACCTGAGCGAGCCGAGAGCAATCAGAACGCCAAAACCGCCGGCCACCCAGAACGGGGTGCGAAGGTCGAATGTCGCGAGCCATCCGCCGACCAGCGAGCCGATTGGCATCATCCCCCACACCAAGGTGCGTCGGGTGCCGTGAACGCGACCAAACAGCTCGTTCGGAATCAGTTCGTGATAGGTCGACATCAGCAGCACGTTCCAGATTGAAATCAGGTAGCTGTTGATCATGCCGAGCGCCAGGAACACGAAGATGTCTGGCGCGAAACCGGTCAAGAAGGTGCAGGTAATCGAGCCGATAATCGAGGCTGCCAGCACTGGGCTGCGGCCGAACCTCGCGCTCCAGTAAGGTGCTTGCATTCCGCCGAAGACTCCGGTGACTCCTTGCACGGTGAGCAGAACACCGAACAGTGCCTCGGGAACGTTGTGCACGTCGAGCAGGTACAGCACCATCGTCGAGGTGGCGGCAGCGAAGGCGAATCCCACGGCGGTGGTGATGAGAACCAGACGCAGAATCACCTTGTGGCCGAGCAAAAACTTGATGCCGATCTTGATGTCTTCGACGAAAGAGGTCTTGGTCTTGTCTGGGTCGGCAGCTGGGCGAGCGTAGGCCTGCTTGACGGCAACCGGCACGAGGATAATGAGCAAGGCCGAAACGGCGTAAGCGGCGATGTTGACGAAGAACGGAACCCAAATCGCAAAGGCGTAGAGCGCACCACCTAGCGGAGCACCGATGAAGCTCTGCAGCACGGTGTGGGCTACCGAGACTCTGGCGTTGCCACGCTCGATGTGGTTTTTGCTCAGCACCTGCGGCATCAGCGACTGCATCGCGGTGTCGCTGAAGACCTCGGTCGTGCCAATCAGGAAAGCGGCGACATACAGCCACCAGATTGTCATCGTGCCCTGACCGACCTCCCAGGCCAGCAATGCTGCAGTGGTAAGTCGAATGACAGCGGCGACGGCCAAAACCATGCGGCGGTCGAGTCGGTCGATGAGCCCACCGATTGGAATACCGAACATCAGCCAAGGGAGCATCACGGTCGCGGCCAGGCCCGAGATCAGAATCGGGTCTTTGGTTAGGGTTGCCGCCAGCAGCGGCGCTGCGGTTGCGAGGATGCCGTCTGCGATGTGGCTGGATAGCGTTGAACCCCAGAGTCGGTTGAATGGTGCACCGAGTTTGTCAAACGTGGGTTTCTTGAACTTTGGCAATTTGATCCTTCTGCAACCGTGCCAGTCTAAGCCTGTCTCGACGGGGAACATTCACCTGCAAAAAGTGATTTCATGAACTATGACGCAAGAGATCATCGCAGGGCTGCCGGTGCTAGAAACCGCCTCCGGTCAGCCGGCTCGCTGCCTGGTAACCGGAGCTACCGGATACATTGGCGGCCGCCTGATTCCCGAACTGCTGGAGCACGGCTATCGGGTGCGCGTGCTTGCTCGCGATGCCAAACGTCTTTCGCAAATGCCCTGGTTCGACCAGATTGAGGTGGTCGAGGGTGATGCGGGCAATTTTGATGCCCTAAATGAAGCGCTATTTGAGGTGGATGTCGCCTACTACCTAATCCACTCGCTAATGCTCAAGGCCAACTTCGAGGAGTCCGAGCAGGCCCTAGCTCGACAGTTTGCCGAGGTTGCCGCCGAACAGGATGTGCGCCGAATCGTCTACCTCGGCGGAATCATCAACGATCCCGACGAGCTCTCGCCGCACATGTCGGCCCGCACGCGAACCGGCGAGATTCTGCGCAAGTCTGGAGTGCCGACCATCGAGTTGCGCGCCGGAGTCGTGATTGGTTCGGGATCCGCATCCTTCGAAATGCTGCGCTACCTGACCGAGCGCCTGCCCATGATGACCACCCCGCGCTGGGTGAAGAACCGCATCCAACCAATCGCGGTGCGCGATGTGCTGCGCTACCTGGTGGGTGCCGCGGCCGTGCCGGCTGAGGTGTCGGGCGCATTCGACATCGGTGGGCCGGATGTGTTCAGCTACGCCGAGATGATGCAGCGCTACGCCAAGGCAGCTGGGCTAAGGCCGCGAATCATTATTCCGGTGCCGGTGTTGACCCCTCGCCTTTCGAGCGGATGGGTTGGGTTGGTGACTCCTGTGCCTTACACGCTCGCGCGACGCCTGGTCGAGAGCCTCAAGCACGAGGTGGTCGCGGGCAAGTCGAACATCAACGAACTAATTCCACCGGCTGCTGGTGGACTGACCGGATTCGATCAGGCGGTGCGCCTAGCGCTCGTGAAAATCAAGTCGGCTCGAGTCGAGACTCGTTGGACCAACGCATCCGTGCCCGGCACCCCGAGCGAGCCGCTGCCGACCGACCCCGACTGGGCTGGCGGTTCGCTGTATAAAGATGTGCGCAAGCTGACCGGCAAGCGCGACCCCGCGGCGGTTTGGGCGCGCATCGAATCGATCGGTGGCGACAACGGTTACTCGACGGCGAGCTGGGCCTGGGAACTTCGCGGGCTAATGGATCGACTGGTCGGAGGTGTTGGTTTGCGCCGCGGTCGACGTGACCCAAACCACCTGATGATCGGTGACGCGGTTGACTTCTGGCGAGTCGAAGAACTGGTTCCTGGCCAACTGCTTCGACTGCGCGCCGAGATGAAACTGCCTGGTCTGGCCTGGCTCGAATTCAAACTCGAACAGGATGCCTCAAGCGGCGAACTCACCCTGACGCAAACCGCAACCTATGCGCCTAAAGGTCTTGCGGGTCACCTGTACTGGTGGTCGGTGTTTCCGATGCACGGACTCGTTTTTCCATCGATGGCGAAGAACGCGTTCGGCAAGGAATAGTCGCTAGTTTCTAGGTGCGAGATCCTCGAGCCCGACATCTGGCAGGGCCAACCAGCCCTCGATTTCGGCGAGTGCTAGCTGGTCGGCACTCGGTTTGTTGAAGTGGCCGAGCTGGGCCGCGCGGGCGGCAAGAGCCGCAAAAATCGCATCCAATGCATCGCAGGATTCGACCGCCAACGCACGCTGCTCGTCTGCAATCCGAAGCCAGGGTGCTCGTTCTGCCAAGTCGGCCAGCAAGTGGGCGCGAATCTGGGGCGAGGTGCGATAGCCCTCGGCGGCAAAGCCCCAGCGTCTAATGGTTGCGCCCGGATACACCTCGACGACCAACCCGCGTCCGGCGCGATCCGCATCCATGCCGGCTTTGGCAAGTTGCGAAAGGATGCCCGCCGCGCGAATGGCGGTTAGCCCGAGACGGTCGGTTGAGACGCTGAGCGGCCAACGACCGGTGAGTTGGTAGAGGTTGCGATCGGTCTCGCGATAGGCAAGGGTGCGGCGAAAATCGATGTCACCGACGAACGCCTCCTGGCTGTGGTTGTTCTTCGCGTGACCCGCCGAAGCTACTTGAGCAGCCAAGAATTCCGCGAACGGCTTCGGCCAACCGAGCGCGCAGTCGATGCCGAGCTTCTCGAGGCCCGAAGCGGCAGCCACAATTTCGGAATCGCGAACATCCAGTCGCAACTCGATCAACTCGGCAGAATCATCGCGCCAATCAATCACGGCGAGCGCTGTGTTTTTCGGCTCGGCAGCTAGATCGAGTCCTGCAATCAACATCTCTAAACACTAACCCCGCTCGCTAGGCTTAACTCATGGGAATTCACAGGCGAGTTCAAAAGCTACGCGCAATCTTGGTGATCGGTTCAATCGTGTTCGGTGTCAGCGCGCTCTGGCTGATCGCAATGCCGGGCTGGTTCAACGAACTGCTCGGGTTGCAGACGAACTCATCCCTCGAATGGGCGATGCGAATGATCGGCATCACCCTCGTCGCACTCGCCGGCAACATGTATTCGGTTTCGACCCGCGGCGGTCAAGAATCGGTGCTGTTCTCGGGTTGGCTAATGCTGTTCTGCGCCTTCGGCCTGGGTGTGCTAACCCTGATGCTGCCGGTAACGCTGACCTGGTTCGCGATCCTTTACGCGGTGGTCGGCTTCACGTTCTCGGCCGGCTACCTCTGGGCAATCCTCAGCAAATAACTACTTCTGCAGCACCGAGTACTCGACCAAACCGGTTCGAGCGTTCGACGACCTAGGGTCGGTTGCCTCGACCGCCAAACTGATGGATGCGCCTGGCAGCGCCTGCCTGATTGCGGCAGCGATCGCTCGTGCTCGAGCCAATGCAAGCGCTCGGTCACCGGCGGTCATGCGCAGGGTCGAGACGGTTCCGGTCACCGTGATCGCGCGTGACGCATCCGCCGAAGTGATGGCTGCCTGCAAGCGTGCAACCTGCGAACCCGCGAGCCTGCTCGAACCCGCGGCAAAAATCACGCGAATCTGCTGACTTGACCAGGTTGGCTGAGAGGTTTGGGCGGCGGCGATGATTCTGAAGGCACCGTCGGTTCGAAGCGAACGCTCGCTGTTGCCGAGAGTAATCGAGCCAGAGCCAATCGGAGCACCGGTGATCTCAATTTCCACCAGGGATGCGGTCTTCGACAGCACTCGAACGCTGCCAACTGACGACGTGACCGAAGTTGTCAGATCCATGTTCAATCCAAAGATTGAAACTTTGACTGGCGAACCGAGAACCGCGGTGCCCGGAACGATTCGGGTCGCCTGCGGATACGGCAAGGCGGTCGAAGGTGCTTGATAAATCACGTTAGGCGAGAGAGCCGACGACAGCCACTGAGCGTAGAGCGTTACGTTAGCGGTGAATGGGAATGATGCCGCGTCAGCGTATGAGGTTCCAGTTCCGTTGGCTGCGGTGTTCCAACCAGTAAAGGTGAAGCCGTTTCTGGTGAATGCGTTCGTGGTCAACGCTGCAGCCGAGGCTGAAGATTGGTTGTTCATCGAACCTGTTCCACCGTTTGCGTTGAACGTTACGGCGAAGGTTGGCACCGACCACTGGGCATAGAGGGTCAGCGCCGCGGTAGCCGATGGTGAGTATGACGAAGGCAAAGCGGTTCCGCCGCTAGGGGCCAAGAACCAGCCGTCGAATGCGAAGCCCGCTTTGGTTGGCGCAGCTGGCAGGGTTACTGAACCACCGACCGGGAAGGTCGATGCTGCGACCGCTGAGCCACCTTGGGTGTCAAAGGTCAGCGGGAATGCTTGGGCTGCGACTCCACCGTTTACCGTGAACGTTTGCAGGTTGTAGCTTGCCGAGCCAAGGATGTTTACTCCGGTGGCGGTAAAGGATCCCGAGCCGCCCTGGGTAACCGCGGTGGTCGCGTTCAAGACGATAGGCGAGCCAATGGCTGTAAGCGCCGCGTTCACCGCGATGGTTGCTGCGGTGACCGAGATTGGTCCACCAACAGTTACAGGCTGACCGAAGGTCACGTTAGCTGTGTTTCCGGCTGCGCCGATGACAAGACTGTCGGTGTTAGCTGCGCTAATTGAGCCAAGAGTCACCGGTGCAGTGAATGAGCTGCCGGTGTTAGGCACGATGCTTGCGGTCGATACATCGAGCGCGAGTGCACCGCCCTGGGTGATTTCATCAGCCTGCACAGAGAAGTTGCCGCCTGTGGTAACCGTGATTGCCGCACCGAGGTTGATGCCGGTGTAGCCCGATGCTGCACCGTTGGTCGAGTCTCGAAGTGTGATGTTTCCGGTCGTCGAGGTGATGTTTGAGGCTCCACCGATCGACATTCCTCGAGCGTTGGTCGCACCACCCGTGCTTCCGACACCCTGGATAACAATGTTGCCGTTGACGGTGCTCACGTTCATCGCGCCGGTAGCAATACCCCAAGCGTTGTTGTGGCCAATCAGGCTTCCGTCACCGAAAATCGTGATGTTGCCCGAACCCACAGTTTGAAATGCGGTGGTCACACCTTGGGTGCTGCCGATATTGATGGCACGCACCGACAGAACAGATCCGAGGTTCGGGCTGCCACCGCGAATGCTGATGTCTCCGCCACCAGCATTGAAGTTGAAGTTGTACAGGCCAACACCAGCCAGAGGAGGCGTACCACCTGGGCAGGTAACCGCAGCGGCGTCGTTATTCTGGGCCGCGGTTACGGTGGTGAGTGGGTTTGCGCCACCGCCCACGATGATGTCTCCTCCGTTGGTGAGGATGTTGCCCTGGGTGCAGGTCGCATCCCAACCAAAGCGAACGTGACCCGTGTTGTTGGCGTCGCTGTCTGAGTTGAAGATGAAGTCGCCACCCTGTGACTGCAAGGTGAGGCCGCCACCGACAATGATGTTTCCGGTCGATTTGAGGGTTAGGTTGTTTGCGGTTGTGTTGGTTATGCCAGCGCTCACCTGAATTCGTGCACCGTTAACAACCAGCGGCGCCAGTGCGAGCTTGGCTGCGATGTCGGATGCGTTGATCGTCACGTTCACGCTCGGCGTGATTTCACCGTTCGTGTAGGTCCAGCCTGTACCCTCGGCCGCGCCACCGCTCGCAACGATGTTGATCGTCGAGGTCGTCGCCAAAGCCGGTGCGGCAAAAAGACTTGAGGTTACGGCCAGCAGTAGTGCGCCGAAAACACTAAGTTTGCGGTTGGGTGCAGAGGTCTTGAACAACACAGAAATCCCTTCTGAATCTCAAGGAACAAGCCTAACGGCTGGCGCGCAGCAGGCGATCGGCGACGGCTGCCGAGAGTTCATCACCCGTGGGCACAACCGCCACGACTCGAGTCAGGCCGAGCTCGTCAGCCTTGCGGAGAGCACCGTAAAGCTGCGCCGCATACTGCTCTGAGTTGGCTGGCTCGGCCAAGCGAATCACTCCAGCGGGGGTGGCAACCTCGGCGAGCGCAATCAGGCCATCGCCCGCATGGGCATCCTGATTCAGCACCACTCTGGCATTCGGCGCGTAGTGCGATTCGAGCGAACCGCTGACTCGAATCTGCTCGCCCGAGTCACTCAGGCGCAGACCGGTCGAAGCCTCAATCATGGATGCGGTAATCGCTCCGAGCCGAAGGATGCGCGGCTGAGCTGAGGTGCAGTCGACGATGGTCGACTCAATGCCGACGGTTGACGAGCCGCCTTCGAGAATCGAATCCTCAGGGGCTAGGTAGTCGGCTAGTTCTTGGCGAACGGCCTCGGCGGTGGTCGGCGAGACCTTACCGAATCGATTCGCGCTCGGGGCCGCTACGCCCAGACCGCCGATGGCCTCGAACGCCGCCAACAACTGCTGCGCGACCGGGTGGCTCGGCACCCTGACGCCCACGGTGTCTTGCCCGCCAGTTACAAAGTCTTTGGCTATGTTTGAGCGGCGCAGAATCAGAGTCATCGGGCCCGGCCAAAAATCAGCGGCGAGCTTTCGGGCGTAGGCGGGCACTTCGGCAGCCCAAGTGTCGAGCGACGCGGCCGAACTTACGTGCACGATGAGTGGGTGATCGGCTGGGCGACCCTTTACCGAGTAGATGCGAGCGACGGCAGCCGGATTCGTGGCATCGGCACCCAAACCGTAGACCGTCTCGGTAGGCATGGCGACCAGGTGCCCTGCCTTCAGGGCACGTGCCGCGCTCTTTAGCTGATTCGGTTCCAAGGTCTGTCTCTGTTCGTCGGCCCGCTTAGGGGTTGCAGTAGTTGCATCTCGCCGCATCAATTGTTTCAACTCCGAGCGAAATCGTCTCGGTGTGTTCGCAAACCACGCAACCGAGGCGTTCTGAGTGTGCCGCCGAGTCGACGATCTCAAAGCAATCGGCGCAGGGCAGGCCGTATTCGAAACCGATTCTTCCCCAGCCGATTTCTTTGCACTGCGGGCAACGGGATGCGATTCTCGCCACCAGCCGTTGCGCGCACTGCTCGATGTTGCGCTGCCGAGACGGTGAGTGCATGGCACGCAAATCGCTCTCAACCTTGATCTCGGTTGCGCCTTGCTCGAGCAATTTGGCGAGAAGCCCCTCGATTTCTGCGGAGTCGGTGATGCCCTTGCGCACATCGACTTGGTTGCCAAACTGCCAAGTAACAATCGCAGCGTGATTCGGCAAATCGAACCGTTCGCCAATTCCGGCAATTTGCTCGTGCCCCGAGACGCTCTCTGCCTTCGCAAAAATCTCAGTCGAGACAAAGCTCTCGACCACCGCAAAGCCTCGACTGAGGCAGACCAGTGCCAACACTTCGTGATCGGCATTCACCCACGGAAACTGCGGATGCGGGCCAATCGAACCCTCGCTCGCGAGGCCAAAATCGCATCCGACAGCCTCGGCACCGGCTCGAGCCTTGGCGATTGCCGCATCCCTAGGGCTCAAGGTTCTGGGAATCTCGCCGCTGAAGGTGCCGAACCGGTCGGTGTCGATCTCGGCCAGCAGCAGTTCGAACTCGCGCAGCTGCTCGAACCAAGGCGCAATCTGCGCGAGTTTGCCGTGCTTGGTGGCGAGGGCGATCTTGGTTGGCATGGTGCCTCAAGTCTAAAATCGCCAGCTCGTGCTGCCCACGAAAGTTAGTCAGTCAAAGTGATTGTGATTCGCCTGAACTTGTCAGCCTCGATCACACCCTGCTTAGCCGATGTGCTGCGAACGATGAGAGACTTGCCCAACCCCGACTTGACGAAGTTGCAGGCGTTCACTGAACGCTGTCTCGACAGAGCACGGTCAGTTGGCAAGACGGTCGGACCCTCGGTGTATCCGATGCAGAATAGGTTCCGGTAATCGCGGTGTGCACGAAGGAACACGTTGATCTGCGCCCTGATTGCCGAGGTCAATACAGGTGAACCATCGGCGAACCCGCTGATTGTGATAGTCACTGGGCCGCGCTTCTTGGCAACCACAACCGTGAACGGAGTAGTCGCTTCAAAAGAAGCTCGGGTGAATCGCTGCAAAACGGTAGTAGTGCCCAGGTAGCCGAATGCGGCAACGAAGCTAACTGTGCCATTCGGATTTTGGGTCCAGGTGCCAACTCGAGGAAGGGTCACCTGGTTTTTGCAAACACCGTCGGTCGGATCAATGAGGCAAACCGATGACCCTGGAGTCACTGGGTTTACTGGTGCAAGGGTCACCGGAGTTGTCCCCTTGGTGGCACCGTTTTGAGCACCGGGTACATCGGTCACGACGATAACAACGGGTGCTTCCTTCGATTCGCCGACTTCATTTGTGACTCGAAGTTGGACTCGAGCTTCTCCGATAAATCCTCGCTCAGGAGTGAAGTTGACTGAACCGTCAGAGTTCAGAACAAACTTGCCCTTCCCTGGAAGAGTCACTTCGTTCTTGCAGACGTTATCTGCTGGGTCAACCAGGCAGATAGTCGCCTTGCCCATGTCAGGAGTGAGGTTGATGCCTGGATTGACCGTAATGCTGCGGTTGATCAGTGTGGTTGCGCCCGCGGGGTTGATAGCAGGAAGCGCCCGCAAGACATCTACGGTGGCAGTCGTGGATGCCGAACGAGCGTATCCATCTGTTACTCGATACTCAATCACTGCCCTGCCGAAGAAGCCCTGCACAGCCTGGAAAGTGGTCTTGCCGTCGCTGCCCAAGGTGAAAGTGCCTTTGCCGGCTACCACCACGACCAGCTTGCAGCCGCTGTCGACAGGGTCAATTAGGCATGCGCCACCGGCAATTCCCTTGTTTTCGGGCGCCGGAAGGGTGACGGGGTTAGTGGCTAGGGTTCGACCCGAAACTGGGCTCAGTTCAGGTGCAGCGGGGAGTACAACCGGTTGGCTCGGAGCCGGGGTCGAAATCGTGAAGCTGCGAGTTACGTCAGTCGCTGCCGAAAAACTGCCGTTACCAGCCTGACTCGCATTCGTCGAACAGGTACCCGCAGCAACAAACGTGATCACAAAACCAGACACAGTACAAACCGAAGTCGTCGTCGAAGCCA
>CAYTNT010000012.1:10176-26545 GCA_964439235.1 uncultured Rhodoluna sp.
GTCGACAACATCTGGTTAGCCGGCTGAGCATAGGTGATGGTCTGAGCCGTCAAAGTGCTGATCGTGAAACTGCGAGTTACGTCAGTCGCAGCTGAATATGTTGAGTCACCGGCCTGGCTCGCAGTAGTAGAACAGGTACCGGTCGTGACAAACGTGATCACAAAACCAGACACAGTACAAACCGAAGTCGTCGTCGAAGCCAACGAAACAGTCAAACCCGACGACGCAGTCGGAGCAACAGTCAAGGTACCAGTCGACAACATCTGGTTAGCCGGCTGAGCATAGGTGATGGTCTGAGCCGTCAAAGGGGCAACACCCGCCGCAACCGTAATTGTCTGCGTGTATGCAGCAGTTGAGTCAAGGAGTCCGTCACCTACCTTGAAGGTGAACGAGTCCGACGTGGTGTTCGCGTTGGCTGTGTATCGAAGCTTTCCAGCGTCGATGTCGGTCAACGTAACCACCTGACCACCGGTAACTGCAATCCAAGAGGTTCCGTTGTTGTACTGCAAAACCCCACCGCTAGGCAAAGTGACGATGCGCACCGAAACCCAGGGGTTTAGATCTGGATCCGCGTAAGTTCCGAAATCTGAACTTGTGAGCAACTCTGGAACCGAAGCCGTTGCTGACTTGGTGTCATTTGTTGAAGTGGGAGGTGAGTTAAAGCTGTTCGAGACCGAAGTCGTATTGACTGTGGTTGAGCCCTCGGTCCAAGGAAGGCCCACACTGAAGTCAAGCGCGTAGTAACTTGTGCCGCCGGTTCCTGTCGCATCGGTTCCGATTTTGATGCTGATGCTACTCAAATTGTCGTACTTTACCTGCACTCGTCCCTTGGTGTAGGAACCAGTTGAGTTTCCGTAATTCGTTCCAGCGCTGGCAGTGCTTATGAACTGGAGTAGGTTGCCGACGGAGGACACCGCGAGTGTCGTGTTGTTTGAAAGCGTGTATGCCTGCACGCCTGTGAACTGGGTGTATTGCTGGCTGTCACCGGGCGAAGATCTGTCTAGGTCGTACGAATTGATGTAGACATTTTGCAGAATCACAGGGGTACCGGTACTTCCTCCTGTGTAAGTTCCTCCAACAAAGAATGAGAACTTGTATACAACCGAGCCAGCCCCGCTGGTTGAAATGTTGGTCTGCAGATACTCGTTAGCACCTGACACGGCACTGGTTCCGTCATAGGTTGTGATTGAAGCACCTGTTGTCGAAACCGTCTCCACTGCAGCGTCGATGACCGTGGAGTTGATCGTAGCAACGCCTCGATAAGCAACGATGTCACCTACAGCAGTGCCTCGCCCTGAGCCGGTGGTGCCCGCGATGACGTTCACGGTTTGGTTCGTCTCATCGAAGTTTAGGCTGACACCATTTGCGTTTAGCACGATGGCGGCATTGGCAGGTGCCGCCGAGATACTAATGCCTGCAAGCACCAGCGCAGAGGTGGCGACGATTGACAATAGAGACTTGGTGAATTTCAGCACGGGATTCCAACAATCTGCGGCCCAGGTTCAATCGGTACCACCCGTGCATATTATTCGCTTGAACGAACAAAACTTCGCTAAACATAGTGTTAGCCCTAGGTTTGCGAGTTTGCCTTACTCCTAGGTACTGCCTCGCAGCGCATTCACATCGAGCCTCAGGGTTAGCGCCAAGGGGTACGGTGAGCGCCCAAACGACGACCAGCAGATACCAGAGCAGCTCTTGGCTGATGTTGAAGCCCTGGGTCAAGCCGAGATAAATCGTGAAGGCCAACACAATCGCGAGCGCTGGCACGCCGGTCAAAAACGCCTTTGCGAAAGCGCCTTTCCAGTCGCCGGCGTTGCGCCTCACCTGCGAACTCTTCAGCTCAAGCGAAACTCTGCCAGTGTGCCGAAGTGCGTGCCAGAGACAGAAAAAGAAGGCGAAGGCCACCAGCGGCGGTGCAATCAACGCCAGCGCCAAAAGCAGCGCCAAATCAACTGCCTCCTCGATGCGCTTCGCGAGCAGCAGCCAGGAAATCGTCACCTAGAATCCCGAGGTAATCACGGGAACTCGAATCGCCTATGCGCCGATCGAAGATCAGTCCTCGGCTTTGCGCTTGTTACGCTGGCAATGTTCATCTGGGAGAAACTCGAGCCTAAAAAGAACAAGCAGTCCTAGAAATCGACTGGCGTCTTCTCAAAACTCCTTTTCAGCAATTGCCCGACTGTCTAGATGATGCCGGCCAACCGCAGCGTGACTAGAAGCATCAAGACTCCACCGATGCGATAGACCCAAACGTGCCGTTGAGCGGGCTTCAGGTCAGCCTCATCGACTCCATGTCGTCCAAACATGCCAAGCAGGCTCAGGATCAAAAGTGGCAGAGGAAGAATCGCAAAAGACCAAGGTGCTAGAGCGGGAATCGTGCCGATTAGGGCTCCAGTGAGTGCGGTGGTCGCGGTAGCAATAATGAGACTAAATGCCAACCCAGGGACTCCAGATGGCAACAACCGCCAGAGCATCGGATTGTTCGGGAATCGATCTTGGAACCAACCAATAACCGTCGGCAGTAAGAACAAGGCCGAACCGACCCAGAGTTGCCAGCCGTCTCCGATAAGAGCCCCGCCGATCAGCACCCAGATTGCAAATCGGAACGCCAGGGAGATGCCCTTCTGAAGCATTGGTGGCTCTGGCAAAAAGTCTGGGTTAATTCGGTTCAAGCGTGCCGGATAGTAACGTGCCGCAAACTCCTCAATCCCCACACGAAGAAGTGCAGCGATGGCAACCGCCAGCGAGATGTCTCGGACGTGATTAGCAGCAGAGAGCGTCAACCCTGCCAGCGCAGGTAAAGAACTGACCATAGCAAACGCGGACCAGCCTGCCATAAACGGTGCCACGGCGAAGTCAGTTAGCCGTTCCCACCAGGACTTGGCGTCATTTGCGGGGTGCTTTCGCAGTGTTCGGAAAGCAGTGGTGAGCATTGCCGGGCCAATGGCGAGCACCATGACACCCAACATCAAGCGCACATCTGATAGTCCAACAGAGTTACCCGAAGCAACAGCGAAAAACACACTCGTTGCGATAAACACGGTTGCCCCAGCAAAGCCCGCGGCAGCGTCAAAAACACCCAAGACCGCGATTGCAAGAAGAAGCTGCCAACTTGGTGTCAGTACTTGCCCGGAGTTACCGATCGCACCATAGAATCCCAAAATCGAGGCCGCGATGATGCCAAGTGCAACTGGGCTGCCGATCACAGCTCTCAAGTAAGAACCATCGTTGACCACTTTTGCCATGAGAGGGCTGATTCGGGCAAGCCTCAGGCTCAGATCATGCGTGAGCCTATCGAGTGCCGCTATACCCGGTATCAAGAACCAGCTAAGTCGATCACCCCAAGAAGTTTTATCTATCTCAAAGTCATCCTGGACCACGTCAAGGCCCGCGATTTCCTCACTTGAGCCACCCGAAGAGCTGGAACTAGAGTTACCCGAACCGGATGCGTTAGAGGCAGATGATCCGGCGGCGGCGCCAGCTGCTGCACCGGCGGCGGCGCCAGCTGCAGCAGCGGCAGCGGCAGCGGCAGCGGCAGCGGCAACACTGGCAGCGAGTACCACAGCCGTTGCCGTCGTCTCGGTCACAGTGGCTATTGACTCCGGAGTTCCCAAAGGATCAAACGCCGTTGGAGGATCTGAGTCGTCTCCGGTTGCACCAATAGCAGGATTTGCGACCGGCTCTCCAGGATTAATGTCGGGAATCGAGATGCCGGGTTCGAATAGTTCAGCTGCCGCCGCAGCGGGACCGACGAGGGCCGGTTCTCTAGGTGATTTAGGGGTTGCTGATGGTGCGCTCGAGCTCTCTGGATATGCCGACGGTGTTGGTGATGCGCTAGGCGTCGCGCTCGGCCTAATACTTGCTGAACTGCTAGCTGTTGGCCTTGGCGTTGACGAGCTGGTTGGCTTTGGTGTGACAGTTGGTTTGACGCTGGCTGTCGGTTTAGGTGTGGCCGTGACCGACGGCGAAGCCGATACTGATGGAGACGGCGTTGCAGAAGGTGTCGAGACCACTGGGTTAACAGCAGGCGCCGGTTCGATGACCTTAGGTTCACTTCCAACGACTTCAACGGCCACTTCTAGCGTTTGGACGCCAACCGGCAGATCAGAATCTGCGAGCGATGCAGTCCTAAAACTCAAGTAATCGAAGATTGAGGGACTCGGTGTTGGACCATTGTGCAATTCTGAGACCGAAGCCTGTCGAATCGAAGCTTCACGGAAGACCGCACCCTTTTGAACGACGATAAGGCGAACGAAATAGGTGCCACGTTTGGCAAAGGTCATTGGCTCGGCAACAGCCAATCCAGATGGATCGAAATCGCGGCGACCCAAGAAGATCCAACCGTTGTTGCTCTGTCCAACCACATTCGACTTAAAGAAGGCAGCGACCTCGTGGGTGGAAGCCAGGCTTTGGTCAACCTTGATGGCGAGACTAACTTGATCCCCAGCCGAAATTTGCTCGAGCTTTTTGGCGTCGATACGAGAAGTGGCCTGCGAGAAGTCACCCTCAATCTTCGCTATCGGGGCCGTGTTTACTGCGTTTAAGACATTGTTGTTCTTGAGCGCTTCTTTGGCCGCGGAGGTGAGGGCTCCGAATACGGTATCGGGAGCCACCTTAGAAAACTGGCTTCTCGGGGATCCGGCAATGAGGCTTCTGGTAACTACACCCTGACCAGTTGGAGCAGGAATCTCAACGGCGATTGAGGCCGAATTGAGTCGCAGTGCTGTTGTGGCAACTGGTGGGCTTTGCAAGTCGTTAATCGAAAAAGACTGTGCCTTGGACAGCGAGCTGGTTCCATATTGACCCGGCAGGACCGACGACTGTGCGTTGATAGTGCAGGTCTTGTTATCCCCAGAGGCAACGACACTTGTAATCGCTGATACTCCAGAAAACTCGAAGTCAACGCCATTCAACAATGAAAGCGACGAGCAGTCCACGGGCAGCGAAGAAGTAAGCAGGAAAACCAGGTTTCGGTCTGCGTCTGTTGGTGCCGCGGCTGCGAGCGTGACTAGATTCAAATTGCCATCAACCACGATTGCCGATGACAGGGACAACGATCCAATGCCGCCAACCATGGGCAGGGCTAGATTTGCATCGTTTCCTGCCAAATCTTGGACTGTTCCGCCGTTCAGAGACAAAGAACCTGAATTCACATAGGTCAAGTCGGTCGAGGTATCACCCTGTTGAATCGAGTAAGTGCAGACCAGATCCGTATCGGGGTTGGCGAGCGTGCAACTGGCGAATCTGCTGCTAGCGCCGAGATTTAGAGCCAGACGCGGGGTACCCGTGACAGCCACAGACTCGGTAAACCGAACTCGAAGTTGAACTTGGTCTCCGACTAGATAAGTGCCGTTTGGCGAGAGTGCAACGACGCTTTGAACTGAAGGTGCAGTCAAATCTCCAACATAGGCGACAGTTTGATTTGATGTCGCCAGAAGATTTGAGCCCGGGGTGTTGCCCCCAAACTCAACTACATATCCGCCAGTGAAAGCATTCGCTGCGCCGTTGTAGTCATTCCATCGTCCACTCGAGTACAGCTGGATGTTCATGTCGCCGGCCAGATTGGGTTCGCCAGCACTCCAGTTGGTGTAAGCGATGTTGCCGGCTTCTGCAAGCGGCATCACGATCCGGACCGGCTCTGTTGCCGAAGTCCCCGCTGTCTGCTTGATCAACCCGATTAGCGAGTGACTTGGAAGCGACAGATTCGATATCAGAATGTTTGTTTCGTCAGCTGAGGTTGGGTTTGCCAGATAGCCGGGCATTCCAGCAAGTGTGAGCCCCTCCGCTGCCGTTCTAGCGGCATCATGCGAGATAGCTGCGGCAGAAACGTATCTATATGCATGACCAGTGTTGTAGTCGTAAGCCTTAACCGGTCGTAGAGCAAAGGTTAGATTCGGAGACACGCTTGAAGATCCTGCGTCGAAGCGAATCGAACGAATCGCGGCTTCCCATTGCGCTTCAGTCAGAGTTTCTGCGTACAACTCAATTACGCCGGCGGTATTTCGAACAACAGTAACCCCTGAAGGAACTGGGTTGAGCACGAATGCGTCAGGCGTACTCGCCGATGCATCGAATGTGTTGTTGGTAATTCGAATACCGAAAGGTTGCGAGCCACGCGTAACTAGGTCAAAACTCGGAGCCAACGCAACCGGGTTCGCTCCAATTGCGGGCAAGTTGCCGAGTGCGAAAGTCGGTGCGATGAACAGATCCGCATTGATCACAATGCCTGAAGTTGCGGCTAGCGAAGTCGAGCCAGTTTGCGGGTCAAGCGTGATGTTTGCCGGATTACCGGCAACATCGCTCAAAGTGCCTCCGTTTAATTCGAGAGACGTGGTGTCTAGGTAGTTGAGGTCGCCGGCAACATCACCAGCTTGAACCACGTATTCAAAAATCAGTGAGTTTGTCGAAGAACCTGAAACATAGTTTGCGTAACGAACGGGACTCGTATTCAGTTTTATGCGAGGTGCACCAGTGACCACGGTGCTTTCATCAAGGGCAACACGCAACGTGATCTTCTCACCCAGTACATAGGTGCCGTCACCACTCACTGCGGAAACTGACGTGACATCGGGGCCCATCAAATCAACGGTCGTCGCAGAAGCTGCTTTCATCGAGGGCACGGACAGGTCTCCGGTCGTGCCACCAAACTCAATGAGATAGCGCTGGTTTAAGGAGCAGAACACGTCATGCCAACCCGAATAACCACCGGTTGCAAAGTTCATTAGGCAGTCCTCGCCTGCCGTGTCGGGCTGGTTGGTGTCCCAGAAGGTTGGTGAAAGTGGTTGGCCAATTTGAGGTCCCGAGGTGTGCACCCAAGTGCCTTCGACTGTCGCGTCGCTTCCGCTTATCCAAGCAGCAGCGGCAGTAGAAATCGCCCAAGCTTGTTCATCAGCAGATGAGATTGTTGCCACGTAGCCGCGCATACCGGCGTAGTAGGAAGCCGCGGCATTGTTTATTGCATCAGTCCAAAGTGCCGTTGAAGGCGAAATAAGGAAGTAGTGCTCATTGCTCATCACATAGCCAGAGGTCGGTCGCAAGTGGAACTCGAAGTTGCGTGTTCCGGGCGTTGTGCCTGCGTCAAAACGGACCGACCTAATTGCAGTTTCCCACTGAGCTTCGGTCGCGTTTGCTGCGATGATGTCGATGAAGCCGTTACCAGTCGTTACGGTAACCGACCCACCCATCGCGCCCGAAGTCAGAGTTGCGCTGAAGGCATCCTTTGTCGTGCCGCTTGTCGACCAATCAAGATTGGTAATTCGGATACCGAACATCGTGCCGCTGTAGAGACTCAAATCAAAGTTAGGCGCAAGCGGAGTTGCTGCCTGGCCAGGAGAAGTCAAGGTGCCGATCGAAAAGGTGGGCAACTTCACAATCGTGGAAGCGCTGAATGTTGGGTCGGTTACCAATGGGTTGCCACTTAGGTCGCGAATGCCGGCCCCAACGATAAAACTCGGCTTGTATGTGCCGTTGATTGACAATGGATTTTCAACTGAAAAAGTCCACTGGTTTGTAGCGCCCACGCGCAAAGGCGTCGTCACACTCCATGCGCCTGATCCTGTAGCAGTAGATGACCCAAGGGTCGAGATGGAGCTAGCAGGAAAAGCAGTCACTTCCTCACTGAAAGTGAGCGTGTAGTCGATGCGGGTTCCCACAACAATTGAACTAATTGTGGAGATTGTTGGCGCGGTAGTGTCGCGAATCACCGCCAGATCAACGAAAGTGGCCGGGCCAGTTGTTGCGGCGAAGTCTTTCACTGAGTTCGCCAAGAGACGAAGTGTGCTGGTTCCAGTACCAGTGCAGGTGACGGTCAAGTTGTAGTTAGTCGCGGGCCCGGTGGCAGGACTGAGCGAGGTTGTGGAACAGGTAGCTCCGTTCGCTGCGCTAGTCCAAGTGAAATCAGAGGTTGTTAGACCCCACACATTTCGGTTGAAGCTGATCGGAATCACCTTGCTCGTAGGGGTCAAACCCAACCGTGCTGGGATCTCAGCGAATTGTGCACTCGGTGCTACGAGTTCGACCTGCTCGAAGAAGGTGTTGCCCACAACCTGAACATTGCCGGCTACATCGGAGGCAGCGTTGTTGCCAACCATGATGTTCAAATCCGCATTAACCAAGGACGTGTATGTGACCTCAAATGAGAAGGTGTTGCCCGAGACAACAGGGTTTGATTTGGTCCAGGTTCCACTTGAACCAATGGTTACCTGCGTTGCGTCAACCGAGTCGAGTGGCTCAGAGAATGTCAGAACAACTCGGACGCGTTTGTCTACGCTCAGGTCGGGGGTGACCACGGCAGACAACACTGTTGGCGAAACGGCATCCAACACAACGCCGCTCAGTGGAGAAGCGGCGGCCGCAGTGAAGCCGCTGAGTGACTGCGATGAGGTGAAGTTCCAAGTACCACTGGAAAGAGGAGTTGCAAAAGTGCAGGATGTCGAACTCGAAGTAACAGTCGCCACGGTACAAACCTGGGTTTCTGCACCTTTGGTGGCGGTAACCGTGAGCGTTGCTCCAACAACCGTGTTTGACACGTTGAGAGTCGGGGTTGTGTCCGAGGTTACGTTGTCGGTTGTGAGCGATTTGCCCACTGGAGTGGAATCTGAGCTGGCATCGAGGTCCGGAGCGCTTGGGATAGCCATAGCAATCGGCCCCACAGCTGGCGAGTCTGCATTTGCCGCGTTCGTGCCGGTTGATGTGAGGTTAGTTGCCGAGGATGAGTCGCGAATGAACTTGCCGAGAAGCGCGGTATCCGACACCACCAGGGTGGATCCGGTTTGACCGGCAATGTCAGTCCACGGGCCAGATGACGAATCGGCAAACTGCCAGACTCTGGAAACAGTTGGCGCAGGAACGCCCGAATACGTGACACCCGAGGTCAGAGTGCTACCTAGAACTAGAGCCCCGGTGAATGTCGGGCCCGTATTGCTGGCCACTGAAACGGGTACCTCTGCCAAAAACGCGATGGTGATTGATGCGTTCGCAGGCGCGGTCTCAAATGAGTATGTGAGCCCCCCGCCAGTGCTGTTCGAACCAGCGGATCCGCCGTCGAGGTTTTCACCGCGTGCACCGCCAAGAACGCCGCCGCCACCACCACCGGTTCCGGAGTTGGTCGTTGCTGAAGTCGTTGTTCCTGGTGCTCCAGAGGTGCCGCTTCCTAGCAGCACACCGGTGCGACCAGCGCCCCCCGCGCGGTTGTAGCTACCTCCGTAGCTTCCACCTGCACCTCCACCGGCTCCGGCGGCTACATAGGTGTTTCCGCCAATCTGCAGGACTGACGCGGCGCCACCACCAGCACCAGAAGCCACGCCGTCTCGGTTCGAACCGCAAACTGCAAATGAGCAACCTGCGCTGCCACCGTTACCACCGTCGTAACCAGCCAGTGGATTGAGCCCCCCAGCGCCTCCGGCAAGAGGATCCGGGCTACTTCCAACACCGTTGCCGCCGTTGCCGCCAACTGCAATCGTGGCGACAGAGCCAGGCACGACCGACAAGGTTCCAACTGCTTTGCCGGCTAGACCAGAAGCACCGCCAGCGAAAATGTCTGTTCCACCGGTGCCTCCTCTAGCACCCAAGATTGTGACATCGATCGAAGTAATCCCACTGGGCACCGTGAATGACTGAGTAGACGCACTGTAGGTAAAAGTCTTTGAGCAGTAATCGGTGGTGCCGACTTGAGTGAATCCGGCGGCAAAAGAATTGCAGTCGATAACTGCAGCGCGAGCAGCATCGATACCGGTAGTTCCTGAAAAACTCAGAGCAAACGAAAGTGCAGCGGCAAGTAAAGCGCTGTTGAGAGATCGTAGTCTCGGCTTCATTGCCACCTTTCCGAGCAGCGGGAACGCCTCTGACTCGGTCAAAGTCTAGATTCGGTGCTAGTCGAAGGAATCGGGAGGTTCGGTCTGGCGAACATTTGATTCGGTTCAAATTGACTCTTGAAACTTAGGTTAGGTTTACCTAAGTTAGTAGTGGGCATTGTCGCCCACGTTCACGAAAAAACAGACGGCCGGAATGAACATCCGCACCGAAACTGAAGGAAACCAATTGAATAAAGCACTAAAGCGCGCGCTAACTTTCGGCGCAGCCACCCTGGCAGTAGTTGCCACAGCCGCATCCCTCGCAGGATGCGCAAAGGAATCAACACCCACCACCGGTGAGCAGTCAATCACCATCTACTCGGGTCGATCCGAAGATCTAATCGCTCCACTGCTCGAACAGTTCACCGAAGAGACCGGCATCGCCGTCGAGGTGCGCTACGCGGGTTCGGCCGAACTGGCCGCACAGATTCTCGAAGAGGGCGAAAATGCCAAGGCCGATGTCTTCTTCTCGCAGGATGCGGGTGCGCTCGGAGCTATCGCCGAAGCCGGAGTTTTCAAGACGCTCAACACCGACATCACCGACCTGGTCGATGCCAAGTACCGTTCGGTCGACAACACCTGGGTCGGCGTCTCGGGCCGCAGCCGCGTGCTGTCATACGACCCGGCACTGATTGCCGAGGCCGACCTGCCAAAGTCTGTGTTTGACCTTGCTGACCCGAGCTGGAAGGGCAAGGTCGGCATCGCGCCGAGCAACGCATCCTTCCAAGCATTTGTGACTGCCATGCGCGTATTAAAGGGCGAGGATGCAGCCAAGCAGTGGCTGACCGCCATGAAGCAGAACGCTGTGCTCTTTGAGAAGAATGGTCAGATTCTCGAGGCGGTCGAGGCGGGCAAGATTTCAGTCGGCCTGATCAACCACTACTACTGGTTCGAACTTGCCAATGAAATCGGTGAAGCCAACGTGAAGTCGAAGATCGCTTGGTTTGAGGCCGGCGACGTGGGCAACCTAGTGAACGTAGCGGGTGTAGGTGTACTGAGCGACAAGCCCGAGGCGCAAACCTTTGCCAAGTGGCTGCTGGGCGACTCGGCCCAGAGCTTCTTCGTCGAGAAGACCGCGGAGTACTCGTTGACCGGACTGCCGGCGACGGGTTGGCTTCCTCAGCTGAACGAAATTGCCTCACCCGCGATTGACCTGAGCGCTCTGGCCCCACTCGCCCAGACCTTGGATCTGATTCGCGAGGCCGGCCTGACCGACTAAGAGGCAAAGCTGAAAAACTCACTGCGGCAGCGACCGCCAGTCCTGGTTTGGGGCTTGGCGGTTGTTGCCGTATTTGCATCGCTGTTGCCGCTGAGCTATCTGCTGATTCGCCTCAGTGAGTTTGGCCTCGACCGAGTGGTTACTCAGGTGCTGCGACCGAGAAGCTTCGAATTGCTGGCTAACTCGGTTGGGCTAACCATCGCGGTAGCGGTATCGGCGGTTGCAGTCGGAAGCTTTCAGGCTTGGCTAACAGTGAGAACCTCGATTCGAGGAAGGTCGCTCTTTGCGATTTCGGCAGCACTGCCACTTGCCGTGCCGAGTTACGTCTCGGCCTATGCCTTCTCGGCACTCAACCCCGACTTCAAGGGCTTCTTTGCCGCCTGGCTGGTGCTGACCATCGGAACCGCGCCCTATGTTTATCTGTCGGTCTCGGCCGCGCTGGTCAGGTCGGATGCCGCAACCGAAGAGGTCGCTCGCTCGCTCGGCTACGGTCGCTGGTCGGTCTTTCGCAAGGTGACCTGGCCAAACGTGCGCCGCGCCGCAATCTCGAGTGCGATGCTCTCGGCCCTCTACACCCTCAGCGACTTCGGCGCCGTAGCAATCCTCGGCTTCGACACTTTTACTCGCGCGATTTACAACGCATACCGCTCTAGCTTCGACCGCTCGGCGGCCGCCAGCCTTGCCGTAATTCTTGTAATTCTGACCCTGATGCTGCTCTACGCCGAGCCTGCCCTACGCGGCAAAATCGTGCCGACGGATGCGCGCGTGCGCAAAACCTCGTTGGTCAGCTTGGGGTGGTTCGGTCCGGTTGCAACAGCCCTCGCTGCCATTTGGGCCCTGGTCTCAATTGCGCTTCCGGCCGCGAGCCTGATTCGTTGGAACCTGATCGGTCTATCTGAGGCCGATGGTGGAGAACTGTTGCGCGCCCTGATCAACTCGATTGGATTTGCGGTTGTCGGTGGCTTCATCACAGCACTGTTCGGACTCGCGGTGTCTATCTTGACCGTGCGATACCAATCTAGGCTGACCGCGCTGCTCGACAAGGCAGTCTGGTTGTCGCACGCGATTCCCGGCATCGTGGTCGCTTTGGCTCTGGTGTTTTTGAGCAACCGAGTCGTTCCTGAGATTTACCAAACCAGCGCTCTCGTGCTGATCGCGTACCTGATTCTGTTTTTGCCGAACGCCGTGGCCGCGATGCAGACCCCGATGAGCCAGGCTCCGCGAAGCCTCGAAGAGGTTTCGGCAAGTTTGGGAAGCAAGCGACTCGAGACCCTGCGACGAGTGGTGATCCCGATTGCCGGCCCAGGAATCTTGGCTGGCGGTGCGCTGGTTTCACTCTCTGTGTTGAAAGAGCTGCCCGCAACGCTGATGCTTCGAGAAACCGGAGTCGAAACCCTAGCCACGCGCCTGTGGAACGAGACCTCGGTCGGTGCGTTCTCGGCCGCGGCTCCTTACGCTTTACTTCTGGTTTTGCTGGCCGGCATCCCGGCTTGGCTGTTGAATAGACAGGTTCGTATGAATCTGAATTCGCAACTCGACCTCGACCGCAGAATGGAGCGTGAATGATGCCAAACGCACTCACCCTGACCTCTGTGGGCAAGAAGTTCGGCAACCAGGTGGTGCTCAAGGGCCTAAACCTTGAGGTGGCCCCGAAAGAACTGGTCGCGATTCTTGGCAGCAGCGGCTCGGGCAAAACCACGCTGCTTCGCCTAATTTCTGGGTTCGAATCGCCAGACGGCGGTGAGGTTCAGATCGCGGGCCGCATCGTGGCTGGTGACTCCGGTTTTGTGCCGGCCGAGCAGCGCCGAGTCGGTTTCGTTCCTCAGGACGCAGCGCTTTTTCCGCACCTGAACGTGACCGAGAACATCGAGTTTGGGCTGCGCGAACTCAGTAAGGTTGAGCGGGCCGATCGAGTGGCCGAGTTGCTCGAACTGGTAGATCTGGTCGGCTACGAAAAGCGCATGCCGCATGAACTCTCGGGCGGGCAACGTCACCGCGTTGCGCTGGCGCGCGCTTTGGCGCCGCATCCCGATTTGATTCTGCTCGACGAGCCGTTTTCAGCGCTGGATGCCGAATTGCGCGCGAGACTGCGTGAGGATGTGCGCAACGTTCTGCGGGCCACCGGCACCACCGCGATTCTGGTGACGCACGATCAAGAAGAGGCCTTGTCAATGGCCGACCGCGTGGCCGTTTTGCGCGACGGCGAGTTTGCCCAGGTGGGTGCTCCGCGCGAGATTTACCAGTCGCCGGCCGACATCGAGATGGCGACATTCTTGGGCGACTCGGTGCTGATTGACGGCGTCGTCGAGAACGGCAAGATCGTTACGGCTCTCGGGTCACTGACCCCGCAAAACAAGGTCACCGAAGGCTCACGCGGGCAAGTGGCGATTCGCCCCGAGAACTTCTATCTGCAGCCGAACCCGAACGGCAACGGAATGGTCATCGGCCGGCAGTACTTCGGCCACGACACCTTGGTTGAGGTCGAGCTGCCGGGGGTTGTGATTCGCGCGCGAGCCAACGGTCCGTTCGCGCCAGAGGTTGGCATGCGCGTTACCGTTTGGGTGCGCGGTTCGGTCAACTACTACTCTGCCTAGCCTGAAACCTAGACTGGTCGCATGAACACTTCGAGCTGCGACGTTGCAATCATCGGCGGAGGCCACAACGGCCTAGTTGCCGCCGGCTATCTGGCCAAGGCCGGGCTATCGGTCACGGTGCTAGAGAAGCAGGATGCGCTCGGAGGCGCTGCGGTCTCGACCCGTTCGTTCAAGGGCATCGACGCAAGACTTTCTCGCTACTCATACCTGGTAAGCCTGCTGCCGAACCAGATCATCGAAGACCTCGGGCTCGACGTGAAACTCGCTCCGCGCCGATACGGCTCGTTTACGCCAGACAGTGCGACGGGAAACGGACTTCTGATCGATAAGGCCGATGCTGCTGCAACGGCATCCTCGTTTGGTTCGGTTGATGCGGCGGCAGACTTCGAGCGCTGGAACGACTTCTATGCCAAGACCGAGGTCATTGCGCAGAAGCTTTTTGATTCGGTTTTGCAGCCGTTGCCGACCGCGCGCGAGGTGGCCGAATTGGTTGGGCCAGAGCTGTGGCGCGACTTCTTCGAGCGCCCGATTGGCGAGACTATCGAGCGCACTTTCGAGAGCGACCTGGTTCGCGGTGTGGTCATGACGGATGCCCTAATCGGCACCTTCGCGCCTAACGACGATAAGGTGCTCGAGGCCAACAAGTGCTTCCTGTACCACGTGATCGGCAACGGCACCGGCGAGTGGAACATTCCGGTTGGCGGCATGGGCGCTGTCACGGGTTCGATGGCCAAGCGGGCTGATGAACTTGGTGCTGAGCTGAAGGCATCCTGCGAGGTGTTATCGATTGGTGCGGTGGATGCGTCAACCGGCCGCCGCACGATCGCCTACCGCGAGGGTGGCGAGACCCGCGAGGTGTCGGCGCGATTTGTGCTCGCGAACGTTTCTCGCCCGGTGCTCGACGGCTTGCTGGGTCGCCCAGCCGAGCACAACATCGAAGGCGCGCAGGTCAAGGTCAACATGCTGCTCAAGCGACTGCCCCAACTGAAGGCGGGCACCAACCCGGTGGCAGCATTCGGCGGAACCCTGCACATCAACGAAAACTTCTCGCAGCTGCAGACGGCATACGAGCAGGCCGCGCGCGGTGAGATTCCGAGCCCGCTGCCGTGCGAGATTTACTGTCACTCACTTACCGACCCGAGCATCCTGGGGCCAGAGCTGCGGACCTCAGGCGCACAGACGCTCACGGTCTTCGCGCTGCACACTCCGCACTCGCTGCTCGAGGGGCGCGACGGGGATGCGATGCGCGCCGCCCTCGAACTCGCCGCGATCGAGTCGATCAACTCGGTGCTCGCCGAAGACATTCGCGACCTGCTGCTGACCGACGCTGACGGCAACCCTTGCATCGAGACCAAGACCACGCAAGACCTCGAGGATGCGCTGGGGCTGCCGGGGGGCAACATTTTCCACGCACCGTTGAGCTGGCCGTTTGTTGCGGATGACGCCGCGCGCGAAACCCCCGCCCAGCGCTGGGGCGTTGAGTCGGGCGAGCAGGGCATCCTGTTCTGCGGATCGACCGCTCGACGCGGTGGCGCCGTCAGCGGAATCGGCGGGCACAACGCCGCTATGGCCGTTCTCGAATCGGCGCTTTGACTGAGCTTTCCTGCTGTGATCTAGAGCTAGTTACTCTCGGCCCGGCGGGAGATCATTCGACCGCGGATTGTTCCGACAATCAGAGTGATAATTCCGAATGACGTGAAACCGGCGAAAGCCCAAAGGTGCTGAGATGAAGCTTCGCTGCAGCTGACAAATGCATCGGCATTGCTATCAGCGCAGACGGCTGGGTCTAGGTAGCCAATCATGGTCGCAAGACCCAGAACTATCGAGATAGTTGCGATCATCGCCAAAGTGTTGTTTTTCACGGCTCTCCTTCTATATCAACTTTAAGTCGCCCAGGAGAGCATTTGTTTCTGCCTGCGCTAGCTTCGTGACTTAGCACCGTCTGGCCAGGCAACCACGCAGACTTTGTTGCCAGAGCGATCGGCCAGTATCCACCAAGATGGGGCGTGGGACTCATCCACCATCACTCCACCAGCTTTCATGGCTGCCTGAACTCGCGATTCTGCCTGCTCGCGCGAAAGTGATACGTCTAGGTGCATCGCGTGGCGCAGTGGCTTCTCGGAATCGAGATCCTGCATCCAGACTGTAGAGCTCACGCCGAGAGGGTCAATCGCGTTGTCGTCGAGCATCGGGTCATAACCCAGAACGGCACGCCAGAATGGCAGATCAATAGCATCCTGCTTGGCGGCTATCGCAAACTGAACTTCTTGAACCTGATCCAGCTTTGCGATGGCTCCGAGCGATTTCGCAAGAGCTGAGATCTCTCTCGCAAGCCCGATGTGTTGAGGCTCAATTTTCCAGATTTCACGGGTGAGGCGCACGGTCAACTTGTTGCTGACGATAGTCAACTGAACGTGAGAACCGTCAAGACCGGGCAACTGCGCGACTGCGTGAGCCAATTGCGCTGCGCTGGCGAGCGACTGGGTCTCAAAAACCGCGCTGGGGCCGCCGTGAAGAACAGCCCAATCCTCAAGCCCATCGGCCTGAAGGAACTCGTGCCAGTGCTGCTCGCTCATCGGTCACTCCTCGCCGAACAATCGTTGCCACACAGCCTATGAAAAAACCCTCGGTAGAAGCCCGAGGGTATTTCGCGCGCTTGGAGGGACTCGAACCCCCAACCTTCTGATCCGTAGTCAGATGCTCTA
>CAYTNT010000013.1:0-25130 GCA_964439235.1 uncultured Rhodoluna sp.
CCGCCTACTTCACGAAGATGTCGCAGCACGCGCAGGCCGAAGAGTTGCCCGAACTCAAGTCAGACTTGGTGGCGGGGCTCAAGGCGATTTCGATAATCGCGCTTCTCGCGACGGTCACTCTGACCGTGCTGGCGTATCCCGCGGCCCGCATCTTCGTCGGTGAGACACCCGCGACCTTTGCCCTCGGCAATGTGGTTATCGCGATGATGATCGGTTTGCTGCCGTTTAGCTTCGTCTACATGGTTCAGCGCGCTTTCTTTGCACTCGAAGACACGCAAACCCCGTTTTGGTTCACCGTCGCCCAGATTTCGCTGCATATCTCGGGTTCGATCACGCTCGGCGTCGTTCTGCCAGCCGAGAACCTCGTGGTTGGGCTTGCCGCACTGACCTCGGCGACCCTTCTGGTTCAGGCAGTTCTCGCCGGCTGGCTACTGACCAAGCGCATCGGCGCCTGGGCGCGATTCGACCTGGCCAAATCGATGCTCAAATACGCGATCGCCGCTGGCCTCACCCTGCTCTTCGGCCTGTCAATCCTGCGCCTGGTCGGCGGTGCAGATGCAAACTCTTATGCGCTCAGTGGCATCCTGCCAGCGGTCACCATCATGGGCGTTGTGGGCGGCGCGATGCTGGTTTGCTATCTCGTCGCATTAAAGTTACTCAGGGTTCATGAGCTGGATGCCGTTTTGCAGGGGGTCAAGGGAATCTTCCGCAAGTAAAATTGCTTGCAATCACTAGGAGAAAACCTTGCGCGAAGTCATCATCATTGGTTCTGGCCCTGCCGGATACACCGCCGGAATCTACACCGCACGAGCAGGCCTGAAGCCTCTGCTCATCGCATCCTCGGTTGAGGCCGGTGGCGAACTGATGAAGACCACCGAGGTTGAGAACTTCCCAGGTTTCCCAGACGGCCTAATGGGCCCAGACCTGATGGCCAACTTTCAGGCCCAGGCAGAGCGCTTCGGAACCGAAATCCTGCTGGATGACGTAGTCGAGGTCGACCTCAAGGGCGATATCAAGATCGTAAAGACCGGTGGCGGCCAGACTTTTGAGGCGAAAACCGTGATTTTGGCAACCGGAGCCGCATACCGCGAACTCGGTCTGCCGCGCGAAAAGGAACTCAGCGGCCACGGCGTCTCTTGGTGTGCCACCTGCGATGGCTTCTTCTTCCGTGAAAAGACCATCGCCGTGGTCGGAGGTGGCGACAGCGCCATGGAAGAGGCAAACTTCCTGACCCGATTCGCGTCCAAGGTTTACCTGATTCACCGTCGCGATTCGTTCAAGGCATCCAAGATCATGCAGGATCGCGCGCTAAACAACCCGAAGATCGAGGTCGTTTGGAACAGCGAAGTCGCAGAACTGCACGGCGAGGCTGCCCTGACCGGCGTCACCCTGCGCAACACGGTTGACGGTTCGACCAGCGAGCTAGCCCTCGAGGGACTCTTTATCGCCATCGGAAACGATCCACGCGTTTGGTTGGTTGAGAATCAGGTAGAACTCACCGACGAGAAGTTCATCAAGGTCGAGGGACGCAGCTCCAAGACCAGCCTGCCGGGCGTCTTTGCCGCTGGTGACGTGATCGACCCGACATACCGTCAGGCCATCACCGCAGCGGGTTCAGGATGCGTCGCGGCGCTCGATGCCGAGCATTACCTAACCGAACACTAAGCACTGCTTAGAATTCAAAAAGTAAATAAGTTTTCGAAATACCGTTGGCGCACGCCACAGAAAGAGAAGAAAAATGCCTAAGAACGTAACCACCGCGAGCTTCGACGCCGACGTGCTCAAGAACGCCAAGCCGGTTCTGGTTGATTTCTGGGCAGAGTGGTGTGGTCCGTGCCGCCAGATTGCTCCGATTCTCGACCAGATCGAGGCCGAGTACGGCTCGAAGATCGACATCGTCAAGGTCAACGTTGACAACGAGCCTCAGCTCGCGATGCAGTACAACGTAACCGGCATCCCGCTGCTCGGTGTGTTTGAAAACGGCCAGCTGGTCAAGCAGGTTGTTGGCGCGAAGCCAAAGCAGATGCTGCTGAATGACTTGGCCCAGTGGGTTAGCTAGCCACTAGAGTATTTAGAACAAACTTCAACGAAGAACGGCTGTAATGGCCGTTTTTCGCTTATCTGGGGGTTTTCGCCGGATTGTTTCACGTGAAACACCGTCGGCTCGGCCCCCGAAACAGAGTAGGAACCGCGCAATGACTGAGAAGGCAGCCCACGTAACCAACCTTGACCCATGGTTGGATGCGTACGCGGCGCGCGCGGAGACGCTCTCGGTTTCTGAGGTTCGTGCGCTGTTCTCGGTGGTTAGCCGCCCAGAAGTGGTCTCCCTTGCCGGCGGCATGCCTTACGTTTCTGCCCTGCCGAGCGAAATCTTGCAAAAGTCTTACGAGGGCATGATGGCAAAGCGCGGTGCGCTGGCCATGCAGTACGGCGGCGGCCAGGGCGATCTCAAGTTCCGCGACCAGATTCGCGAGCTGATGGCGCTCGAAGGCATCCACTCATCGGTTGAAGACATCGTGATCACCACGGGTTCGCAGCACGGACTAGACCTGCTGGGCGGCCTGTTCCTTGACGCCGGCGACGTCGTGCTGGCCGAAGGGCCGTCGTACGTGGGCGCTCTGGGCATCTTCAGGCACTACGAGGCTCACATCGAGCACGTTTACACCGACGAGAACGGCATCTCGCCAGAGGCTCTGCAGTCGGCAATCGACGCCATGAAAGCCGCCGGGCGCAAGATCAAGTTCCTCTACCTGGTGCCGAACTTCGCCAACCCGAGCGGTGTAACGCTCGCGGCCGAGCGCCGCCCGCAGATTATCGAGATCTGCAAGCGCGAACACATCCTGATTCTCGAAGACAACCCTTACGGATTGCTGTACTTCAACCAGCCGGTGCCCGATGCCTTGCGCTCAATGGACGACAACGTGATCTACCTAGGCTCGTTCAGCAAGATTCTGGTGCCCGGATTCCGCGTGGGATACGTGCTAGCACCGCCCGCCATTCGCGACAAGCTAGTGCTGGCCAATGAATCCGCGATCCTCTGCCCCACCTCTTTTGGCCAAATGATGATCAGCGAATACCTGGACACCGCCGACTGGAAGGGTCAAATCAACACCTTCCGCGAGGTTTACCGCGAGCGCAAGGACGCCGCGCTGGCTGCGATGCACGAGTTTTTGCCAAAGCTGCACACCACTCGCCCAGATGGCGGCTTCTACCTGTGGGTGACCCTGCCAGAAGGCATCGACTCAAAGGCCATGTTGCCGCTAGCCGTCAAAGAGCTAGTGGCATACACGCCGGGAACCGCATTCTTCGGCGATGGCACGGGCCAGAAGTACCTACGGATCTGCTATTCGTATCCGACCCCTGAGAACATTCGCATCGGCATCAAGCGCCTGTCGAATGTGATCAATCTGCAAACCGAACTGCTGGAAACCTTCAACCGCAACGGGAGATAGCCATGAGCGCTAGCCAAAGCAACAAACCTGCACTCAAGATTCAGGTGCTGGCCGGAGGTATCTCCCACGAGCGCGACATCTCGCTCAAATCGGGTCGCCGCCTGGCCGATGCACTGACTGACGCCGGCGCACAGGTAGTAATTCGCGAACCAGACCACACCTTGCTCGAAAACATCAAACGGGATGCGCCAGACGTGATCTGGCCGGTCGTGCACGGTGCAACCGGTGAGGATGGCGCTCTGCGCGATGTTTTGGCGCTGACCGGAGTGCCTTTCGTGGGCGCATCCGCCAGTTCTGCCCGTCTGGCCTGGGACAAGTCGGTTGCCAAGGTGCTGGTAGCGCGCGAGGGCATCGCTACCCCGCCGAGTCTGACCCTGCCGCGCGAAACCTTCAGGGATCTAGACACCGAGAGCCTGTTTGCCGCTATCATCGACACTCTTTCGCTGCCGCTGGTGGTCAAACCGGCCAAGAGCGGCTCTGCGCAGGGCGTAACCGTGGTCGAATCCGCCGACCAGCTGGCTCGAGCCATGGTGGCCGCGTATGTGTACTGCGACGTCGCGATCATCGAGAAGCTGATTGTGGGCACCGAGCTGGCAATCAGCGTGATCGACCTGGGTTCGGGGCCGATTGCCCTGCCAGCGGTCGAAATCGAGCCGATCGATGGCCGCTACGGTTACGACGAGCGCTACACGGCCGGTGAGACGAATTTCTATGTTCCAGCGCGCCTAGACGAAAAAGACGCCCTAAAGGCCGCTCAGTTGGCGATTTCGGCTCATTCTGTGCTCGGTTTGAGCCACCTGTCGCGCGTTGACATCATCGTGGATGCGTTCGGAGTTCCTTGGTTCCTCGAGGCAAACGTGGCCCCAGGCATGACCGAGACCTCGCTGCTGCCGCAGGCTGTGCTCGCGTCAGGAAGCACGCTTGCCGAGGCCTACCTGTCAATCGCGCAGGCGGCGACCCGCTAGAAGTGCGGCGGGTTGCGAGAACCCGCTAGTTCTCGGGCGAAAACCCGCTAGTTCTCTGCCTTGTAGCCGATTTCCTTCAGGATGCGCTGCAGGTCAGCCATGGTCGCGAAATCGATGGTCAGCTGACCCTTCTTCGAGCCGAGAGCAATCTTGACCTTGGTGTCGAGCTGGTCGCCGAGACGGTCGGCGATCTCCTTCAAGGCATCCATGCGGCCACCCGGGCGGATCTTGCCCTTGGTGCCCCCACCCGAGCTGCTCGGGTTGTCTAGCGCAACTGCCTCTTCGAGCGAGCGAACCGACATTCCCTCAGAAATCACGCGGTTAGCGAGTGCAACCATGCGATCTGGACCCGACAGCGCAAGCAGCGCACGAGCGTGACCGGCACTCAACACACCGGCAGCAACCTTCTTCTGCACCTCTACCGGCAGCTTGAGCAGGCGGATGGTGTTAGTGATCTGCGGGCGCGAGCGGCCAATGCGCTCTGCCAGCTGGTCTTGGGTGATGCCGAAGTCCTGCAGCAGCTGCTGGTAGGCGCTGGCCTCTTCGAGCGGGTTGAGGTTTGCGCGGTGGATGTTCTCGAGAAGGGCATCCCGAAGCATGTCTTCGTCAGCGGTTTCGCGAATCACCGCTGGAATCTTGGTTAGACCGGCTTCTTTAGCAGCCCTGAAGCGGCGCTCACCCATGATGAGCTCGTAGCCGGCCGAGCCGTCATCCGGCTGTCCTGAACTGGAATCAGCGAGTGAGCGCACCACAATCGGCTGTAGCACGCCGAATTCGCGGATCGAGTGCACGAGCTCGGCTAGGGCCTCTGGATCGAAGACGGTTCGCGGGTTTACGCGGTTAGGAACAATGGCCGAGATGTCGATGTGGCCGAAACGAGCACCAGGAACCGGCACGAGGTCGGATTCGGCTGCGGCCGAAGACCCAGCCGAACCAGCAGCACCCGATACAGCGGCTGCACCAGCGCCTGCGGCTGCTGAGCCACCGTTTGCGCTTGGGTTGGTTGGCTTCTGGTCATCCCCACCAAAGAAAACGTCGATAGGTCGCTCATTTGGAACAGGAGAGGTCGGGATCAGGGCACCGATGCCGCGTCCGAGTCCGCCTTTTTTATCGGCCATTTTGTGCTCCTCTGATAGCGATTTCGCCCGCAGCCTCAAGATAGGCAATCGAACCGGGGTTCGAGCGGTCGTAAGTGATTACGGTCTTGGCGTAGCCCGGCGCTTCTGAAACGCGCACCGAGCGAGGAATGATCGTGTCGAGCACCTGGCTGGCAAAGTGCTCGCGCACGTTTTCGACTACTCCTACCGCCAATTTGGTGCGGTTATCGAACATCGTGAGCAGCACGGTGGTCAGGTCTAGAGCCGGATTCAGGTAGGTCTTGATGCGCGTTATGGTATCCATCAGCTGGGTTACGCCCTCGAGCGCGTAGTACTCGCACTGAATCGGAATCAAAACTTCTCGCGCCGCCACGAACGCGTTCACGGTTAGCAACCCCAGGCTTGGCGGGCAGTCGATGAAGATGTAATCGGGGCGGGCGATGGCGGTTGCCACGTAGTGGTCGATCGCCTTCTTGAGCAACCCATTCCAGTTTTCCTGGCTCAGGCCGGTGATGATTTCAATCTCTGCGCCGGCTAGGTCCAGGGTGGCTGGGGCAACCAGCAGGTTCTGGGCCTCAGAACTGGCAACCAGGATGCGCTCGAGCGGAATTGACTCGGTCAGCACGTTGTAGATGCCCTGAGTGTCTCCGTGGTGCGGAATGTTGAGCGCTGTGGATGCGTTGCCCTGCGGGTCGAGGTCAATCACCACAACGTTCATGCCCTTGCTGGCCAAAGCCACGGCTAGGTTCACAGTCGACGTGGTCTTGCCAACGCCACCTTTTTGGTTGGACACAGCGAATACGCGGGTGCGAGCGGGCTTTGGTAGCTGCAAATCGCTAATGAATTGGAGGCGTCGCTGGTTTTCGGTGATTTCTCGTAGCAGCGGGGAACCTTCGAATTGTTTCACGTGAAACATTCCCCTTTCTAGGCGTCTTCGCCTGTTGCCTTAGACGAGTTTACGGCAGAAAACGAACCCGGAATCGGGTCTGCCTGCTTGAGCTGCTCATCGGCACCCGAGCCTCGCCAACCGGTCTGGCTGGGGCTGGTCTCGACACGATCGGCAGGATACCCGTGGCCCGGGCGAACAGTTGCGGGCGTTACCGACTCATCGTTGGCTCGGCTCGAAAACTGCTGCGGGTCAGGACTCTGGCTCACTCAAAACACCTCTGCGTTACGGATCTGCTGCGTTGCGAAAGCATCGCTCAGACAAGAGTAGTGCGTACCACTGTCGTTGGTTCGGCGAGATGTTCGGTTCCCACCTGGATTACCTCGAAGGATGCGATCTTCAGCTTCTTGACCAGCGACTTGGAGTCGGCAATCTCATCCTGCGCCTTTGAGCCCTTGAGTGCCAAAATGACTCCGCCGTCGCGGGTCAGTGGCACCGTCAAACGAAGCAGTTTTGGCAGGGCCGAGACGGCTCGCGCGGTTACCACATCGAAAACCTCGCCCACTTCTTCGGCACGAGCGCGCTTCACGTTGACGTTGGTTAGCCCTAGAGCAGCGACCTGCTCGATAAGCCAGTTTGAGCGGCGCTCCATCGGCTCAATCAGCGTGAAGTGAGCGTTCGGTTGAGCAATCGCCATCGGGATGCCCGGCAGGCCAGCCCCAGATCCAACGTCGGCGACGGTAGCGCCATCGGCCACCAGCTGCGAAACCACGGCGGAGTTCAGGATGTGCCTTGACCACAGGCGAGGCATCTCGCGCGGGCCGAGTAGCCCGAGTTCGTCACCGTCGCGCACCAGGGCGGCTGCATAAAGTCGCGCCTTGTCGAGGTTTGCACCAAAAATCTGAGCGGCTACTGCCGGCTCTGCTTCTGGTTCAAAGTTCTCGAAATCAGTCATGTTTCACGTGAAACATTCGCGAGCGATAACCCGCAAATGCCTGGTTAGGCTGGCTTCACCACGATGTGGCGGTCGCGACCTTCGCCCTCTGATTCCGAAATCAGGCCAGCGCCCGAGACCAGGTCGTGCACAATCTTGCGCTCGTATGAGCTCATCGGCTTCATGGCCACTGCCTCGCCGGTGTCCTCAACCTTTGCGACGATCTTGTTCACGATGCGAGTAAGTTCGTCAACGCGAGCCTGACGCGAACCCTCAATGTCGAGGATGAGTCGGCTGAAGCTGTTGGTCTTCACCTGAACTGCCAGACGGGTCAGCTCTTGAAGAGCCTCGACGGTCTCTGGCTTGGCCAGCAGGCGCAGGTTGCTTTCGTTGCCAGCGGTTACGGCTAGGTAGGCACGGCCGCCGCGAACGTCGATGTCGATGTCGCCATCGAGATCGAAGATGTCTAGCAGTTCTTCGATGTAGTCGGCCGCGATGTCGCCCTCTTTTTCAAGGGCTTCGATGCTGGTTGCAGACTCTTCTGGCTGCTCAAGTTCTTTTTCAGGCACGGTTGGTCCTACTTCTTCTTTGGTGTGGTCTTCTTGGCACGAGTCTTGCCAACCGGCTGGGTGCGCTGACGAGGGGTCTCCTCTGCCGGAACCTCGGCCTCCTCAGGGGCATCCTTCTTCAGCTTGCCCTTCTTCTGAAGGCGTTCCTCGCGCTGTTTGTAGGCGAGCGAACCGGGGGTTGGCATGTTGCGGATAACGATGTACTGCTGACCCATAGTCCAGATGTTCGAGGCCAGCCAGTAGAACATGATGCCGATTGCGAAGGTGGTTCCTGAGATCAGGAAGATGAACGGCAGGATCCACAGCATGATCTTCTGGGTCTGCGCGTACTGCGAGTTCATGATCTCTGGGTTCTGGTTCTTGGCCAGAATCTGCTTCTGGGTGATGAACTGGCTCACGGTCATGGTGATGATCATCACGGCAGCGATGACGAGCACGTTTACGTGGTTAACGCCCTCGGTAACCTGGCCGCTCTGAAGCTTGCCGATTGCACCGAAGAAGGTCTCTTTCAGCGGGGCGCCCCATAGGTTGGCATCGGCCAGCGATGCGGCATACTCACCGCGCAGCAGGCCAACACCTTCGCGACCGTTCTGAGCGTCGTTCACAGCGAAGAACAGGGCCGAGAAGATCGGCATCTGAATCAGAAGCGGAAGGCACGAGGAAAGCGGGTTCGAGCCGGTGCGCTTGTAGAGATCCATCTGCTCGCGGGCAAACTTCTCGCGTGAGTCACGATCGGTCTTGCCCTTGTACTTCTTCTGCAGCTTCTGCAGTTCGGGCTGAGCGGCCAGCATGTTTCGCTGGCTCTTGATCTGCTTAACGAAAATCGGGATTAGGGCCGCACGAACGACCACGGTCAGACCCATGATCGAAAGAACCCAGTTGATGCCCGCGTCGGTTGGCAGCATGAAGACGTTGGTGAACAGCCAGTGCCATCCAACCAGGATCAATTCGATAATCCACTTAATCGGCCACAAGAGATCTGGCATTTTCAACCCTTCTTAGGATTTGGTACTACGAAGCCTGATTCGGTCACTCGAAATCTGCCTGTGCCCGGCTTTACCTCGTCGATTCCGCCTTTGGACCACGGGTTACAGCGCAGGATTCGGGCGACGGTCAAGACCGACCCCAAAACCACACCGCGTTGTTGAACTTGGCCAAGGCCATACGCCGAACAAGTCGGGTAGTACCGACAGACATCGCCGTACAGCGGCGAAATCACCTTTCGGTATGCCTTGAGCAGCAAGATCAACAGATTTCTTGGTGCCAACCAGAGCGCAAGCAAATAGCTCATGCCCTGGCCTTTTTCGTTGCGATCGAGATCGCTTCTAAAAGTTCTGTTTGAAGTTTATTCCAGTCGAGCGACGCGCTGCCCGGTAGAGCCCTGACCACGATGTCGAATTTGTCTTCTATCGGAATCAGTTCGGTTAGGGCCTGGCGCGCTATTGCACGACAGCGTCGCTTGACTAGATTGCGTTGAACGGCTCCGCCAACTGTTTTCGCCACTACAAAGCCAAAACGGGACGAAGGCTGGGCTTCATCCCGTTTGATGTAGACGACTACGTGCTCGCTGTTGACCTTTCGACCAAACTTCATGGTCGAGCGAAAATCTTCGGCTGACTTCAGCCGGTTCTCGCGAGCCAGCAAGGTTGTTTAGGCCGAAAGCTCTGAACGACCCTTTGCACGGCGGGCAGCCAGGATGGCGCGGCCTGCGCGGGTCTTCATGCGTGCACGGAAACCGTGGGTCTTTGCGCGACGACGGTTGTTCGGCTGGAAAGTGCGCTTTGACATTGGTGATCACTCCAAAATCTATGGTCAGGGATTCAAGTCAGTTTGCCGAAAATCCGGCTGGTTAGTCGTTGCTGCCGATCCCTCAAGCAGAGCAACCTGTTAAACCTACGCTAAAAAGCCGAAGCGGGTCAAGTTTTTCTTGGATTTTTGGCAACCCATGTTGATGCTAGCCTCTCAGTTCGGAAACCCTGACGATCAACGAGCTTCGCGAAATCGCATCCTGCTGAATTGGGCGAACCAAATTTGAAATCGAATCGTGACCAAAAAGGTCGGTAATTGCCGATCCTTAATTTGCATATCTACCCCGATGTTGTGTTGAATGACCAAAGAGCTTTTCCACAGGGGATATCCACACGCCTAAAACTGTGGATAACTATCAACAATTCAAGTAATTATTGGGCTGCAGGCCCATTCCAGAGCAAAAGGTTTTTCGAGATGGCCGATGAGGATGTTGTAGCCGGTATCTGGCTCAACCTAATCTCCAAGGTCAATATCGATGACCGAATGACCCCTCAGTACCTTGGCTTTCTTCGCCTGGTAGAGCCAAAGGGTGTTCTCGGAGAGACCCTCTACCTAGAGGTTCCGAACGATGTGACCCGCAACATGATCGACATGAGGATGCGTCCAGTTCTGCTCGATCACCTCGCCGCCAATTCTGAGTGGGGTGGACCAACCAACTTTGCAATCGTTGTCAACCCGAGCCTCGAGGGTGAGACCGTACCTGCTGCGGCAGCTCCGATCGCGGCTTCTGCGGAGGCCGCATCCCCAATTTCTTCGCCGGGAGCTGCCGTGGCAAATAGTTCCGTCGGGCCGGCAGCGCCGGTCACCTCGCTTGCCAACCAGAACGAGAGCAGCAGCAGGCTCAACCCCAACTACACCTTCGAGAGTTTCGTTATCGGTGAATCAAACCGAATGGCCCACGCCGCAGCGCTCGCCTGTGGTGAAGCACCGGGTAAGGCATACAGACCGCTATTCATCTACGGCAACTCGGGACTGGGTAAGACTCACCTGCTGCACGCCATCGGGCACATGGCAATCAGCCTTTTTCCTCGAATCAAGGTTCGCTACGTGAACTCAGAGGAATTCACCAACGACTTCATCAACGCCATTCAAACCAACCGAGTCGCTGCCTTCCACGCTGAATATCGAGATGTGGATGTGCTTCTGGTTGACGACATTCAGTTCTTGCAGGGCAAAGACCAGACCCAAGAGGCCTTCTTCCACACCTTCAACACCCTGAATGATCAGCAGAAACAGGTGGTCATCACCTCTGATCTGCCGCCAAAGCAGCTGAACGGGTTTGAAGACCGTATGGTTTCGCGCTTCGAGTGGGGTTTGATGACCGACATTCAGGCTCCGGCGCTTGAGACTCGAATCGCGATTCTGCGCAAGAAGGTTGAAAGAGACCGAATCCGCGTCACCGACGACATTCTCGAATACATCGCCAGCCGAGTTACCACCAACATTCGCGAACTCGAAGGCAGCCTCACTCGTGTTTCGGCATGGGCAAGCTTGAACCGCAAGCCAATCGACATGGCCCTGGTTCAGACCGTTCTAAAGGACTTGGTTGCCGTCGCGGAGGATGAGGTGACCACCCCAGTAGAAATCATGAATGCCGTGGCCGCCTACTACAAGATCAGTGTGGATGAGCTAACCGGCAAGAGCCGTCAGCAGGCAATCGCAAATGCCCGCCAGATTGCAATGTACCTCTGCCGCGAGATGACCACGCTTTCACTTCCTAAGGTTGGTCAGCTTTTTGGTGGCAAGGACCACACCACGGTTATGTATGCGTTCCGCAAGGTTGAGTCGATGATGAAGGAACGCCTGTACTTCTACAACCAGGTAACCGAGATTCACAACTCGATCAAAAACAAGCGCTCCTAGTCGCTGCTTGGCCCCCGGTCTCTGCTTGGTTCATGGGCGCCTCCCGTTCTAATTTGCAAAAACCTTCAACCAAACCCAGGCTGTTTAATCGTGGATAAACCTGTGGATAACTGTGTGAAACCCTTGATTAGCCGTGGAATCAGGCCGCTAACGCTGTGGGATACCTTTTCCAAATCCACAAATCACTGAGTTATCCACAGAATTATTCACAAATCTGTGAACAAGTAACACCGATGTAGTTTCCAGATGTTTATTCAGTTTTCTAAAGTTTTCAACAGTATCCACAGGTGTTAATAAGAACTTGAAAAAGAAGATTTAGATAAACAAGTTTCATAACGCTTTTGGGTGTGGTTGAGGGTTTAGTTTCATTTGCCTGATCAGCCCATAAAAGTCACACTGTTGTGCCAAGATTTAAACCCACGGCCCAAGACGGCCAACCTTTTCGATCCTGTTTGGGGAATCAAGTGAAGTTCCAAGTAAACAAAGACGTATTGCACGAGGCAATCTCTTTCGCGGTTCGCATGCTGCCGCAGAAAACCACACTGCCAATCCTCAGCGGAATCCTGATCGAGGCAGACGCAAACGCACTGCGCCTATCAGTCTTTGACTACGAGGTTTCTGCCCAGGCCGAAATCGTTGCAAAAGTTGAAGAAAGCGGCCGAGTGGTCGTATCTGGCCGTTTCTTGAACGAGATCGTTAGCAAGCTGCCAAATGCCCCGGTCGAGATTTCAACCGACGGGTCAAAGGTTTTGGTCAGCTGCGGCGCATCCAAGTTCACTCTTTTGACCATGGATGTCGCCAGCTACCCGACTCTGCCAGAGATTCCGGCCACCACCGGTTCGGTTTCGGGCGATGCATTCACCACCGCTGTGGGTCAAGTTGCCGTGGCTGCATCAAAGGATGACGTGACTCCTTGGCTGACCGGCGTTCTGCTTGAGGTTTCAGACAAGGCGATTTCGATGGTTGCCACCGACCGATTCAGACTTGCTCTGGTTGAGGTCAGCTGCAAGGTCAACGATGGTTTTGCCGGTACTTCTGCTCTAATCCCGGCTAGAACCCTGCAAGAAGTGGCCAAGACTTTCGGTAACCAGGGTGAAATCGCGATTTCGATTGCGAAGTCGGGCGACCGCGAGATGATCGCTTTCAAGGCCAATAACCGCTCGGTTACCTCCCTGCTACTCAAGGGCACATTCCCAGACATCAAGGGCTTCTTCCCTAAAGAGGTTGAGCACTTTGCCATTGTCAGCAAGCAGGATCTTCTCGATTCAACCCGCCGCGTTGCTCTGGTTATCGAGCAGTCTCGTCCAGCGATTCGCTACACCTTCCAGGACGGCGAGGTTGTTCTCGAGGCTTCGGGCAACGACACCGCCGCTGCTTCTGAAAGTGTTCCGATCGAGTTGACCGGCGACGAGATAGTCACCCCTTTGAAGCCACAGTTCCTGCTGGATGCGCTCGCCGGAGTGCACACAGAGTTCGTGCGAGTCGCTTTCACCAAGAACTCAAACGATGCCAGCAAGCTCGGCCCGGTTCTTATCTCGAGCCACGGCGCCAAAGAGGCATCCGACAGCGACAGCTACCGTTACCTGCTGCAGCCAAACCTTCAGCAGCGCTAATCGCAGCCGAAGTTGGGTGCTAGATGTTCGTCAAACACCTCTCGCTCAGCCAGTTTCGCAACTACGAGACTGCTGAGATTGGCTTTGAGCCGGGCATAAACCTCTTGCTTGGCCCTAACGGGCATGGAAAAACCAACATCGTCGAGGCAATTCGCTATCTCGGATCTCTCTATTCCCACAGAGTGGCTGGGTATCAGGCGCTAATCCGCAGGGATGCCGCTGGGCAGCAACAGAATCAGGCGCTGATTCGAGCCTTGGCTAGTTTCAACGATCGCGACGTGCTGCTAGAGCTCGAGCTAAACGCATCCACTCAAAATCGGGCACGTATCAACAAGTCTGACGTGCCAAGGGTGCGTGACCTCTTGGGTTATGTCAACTCGGTTATATTCGCACCCGAAGATCTGGACATCGTTAGGCGTGACCCATCGAATCGTCGAGCTTTTCTTGATGAGCTGGTCGTGCAGGCGGCACCGCGGTTTGCGGGTGTTTACTCGGATTACGAGCGGGTTCTGAAGCAGCGCAATACCCTGCTGAAGTCGGCCCGAGCCACTAAGACCACCGGCGCAGCCCTGAGCACCTTGGATGCGTGGGACGAAAGCCTGGTTCGCTACGGAGCCGAGATCATTGTTGCCCGCATCGAATTGGTCGAAAAACTTAGGCCGCACCTGACCGAGGCTTACCAATCGATCGCCGAAGCCAATAATGTGCCCGGGCTAGAGATAAAAAGCTCGGTTCTGGTGTCCGGCTTGGCTGGGCTGCTTGATGATGACGAACTAACCGACGAGGGCCACACTGCTGTTGTGACCAGCGACAGAGCCGAAATCGAGCGTTTGTTTCACGTGAAACTAGCGGAGGTTCGACCAAAGGAGCTCGAGCGTGGGCTCACTTTGGTTGGTCCTCAGCGTGATGACCTGGTTTTAAGCCTGGGCAACCTGCCAGTCAAGGGATACGCCAGTCACGGCGAGAGCATCAGCTTCGCTCTTGCCCTTCGCCTTGCCTCGGCCGAACTGCTGCGCGCCGAGACTAGATCCGGCGACCCAGTGCTGATTCTCGATGACGTTTTCGCCGAGCTCGACGAGGGTCGCCGAAACCGACTGGCCCAGTTGATTGCCCCGAACGAGCAGGTTTTCATCACGGCTGCCGACACTGCCGACCTTCCGAAGCAACTTCAGATGATCCGTTTCGACGTCAATCGTGGGGTGGTGAGCCGAAGTGAGTGACTCAGACTTCGCCCAAGACTTTTACTGGCGGATGCGCGAGGCGGTGACCGGCCGCCTAAGTCGAGACGCGAAGCGCAAGGCCGAGAAGGCCGAATCCGCCAAGTCGAAACCCTTCGAGCCTGGCCGAGACGTGGTTTCGGCAGGGGCATCCCTAGATGGATTGCTCAACAGTTTCGGTTGGCAAAGCCAGTTGTCCGAGGCTGATCTGTTCAGACGCTGGCCCGAACTGGTGGGCGAGGTAAACGCCGCGGCATCGACTCCGGAGCGCTTCGAACGCAAGGTGTTGACGGTCAGGTGCAAGTCAACGGCCTGGGCGACTCAACTGAAACTGATGAAACAGCCGATTCTCGAGAAGGTTCAGGCCGAGTTTAAGTCGCTCGAAATCACCGACATCAACTTCGTTGGGCCGGATGCGCCGAGCTGGAAAAAGGGTCAGCGCACGGCACCTGGCAGGGGTCCTCGAGACACCTACGGATAGACCCGGGTTCGAGCCCCTTCGGGGCCAACTTTTTGCCCTGTGGAAAACTCGCAAAAACCGCGTCATGACGCGGAAAAATACCTCGCGAAATGTGCCGCCAAATCCCGCGTTTTGTCACACCCAAAAAGTAAACTTCTAGCAGTTAGTTATCCCGAATTTAAGCCGGTTCTCGTAGCCGCAGTTCACCGGACCTAACGCCAAGCTAGTAAGGAGCAATAACCGAATATGTCAACGCCTGAAAACAATTACGATGCCGGCAATATCCAGGTCCTCGAGGGCCTCGAAGCGGTGCGCAAGCGCCCGGGTATGTACATCGGCTCAACAGGTCCACGTGGTTTGCACCACCTGGTCTACGAAATCGTTGACAACTCGGTTGACGAAGCCCTAGCTGGCTACTGCGATCTGATCAAGGTGACCATCACCAAGGATGGTTGGATTCGCGTCCAAGACAACGGTCGAGGAATTCCCGTTGCCACTCACCCAACCGAGGGCATCTCAACCGTTCAGGTGGTTTTGACCATTCTGCACGCGGGTGGAAAGTTCGGCGGTGGCGGCTATGCCGTCTCGGGTGGCCTGCACGGCGTTGGCGCATCCGTAGTGAACGCTCTATCGACCCAGCTGCGCGTCGAGGTAGCTCGCGAAGGCCACATTTGGCGTCAGAGCTACAAGATCGGTGTTCCGGATGCCCCGCTCGAAAAGAGCGAGCCGGTTGACTACACCGGAACCACCATCGAGTTCCTGGCCAGCCCAGAGATCTTCGAGACCGTCGAATACGACTACGAGACCCTGCGTGCCCGCTTCCAGCAGATGTGCTTCCTGAACAAGGGTCTGCGCATCTCGCTAACGGACGAGCGCGACGGACAGAACGACGAATACTGCTACGAGCGCGGTCTAATCGACTACGTCGAGTACCTGAACAACTCGAAGAAGGCCGACGTCGTCAACCCAGACATCATCTCGATCGAGGCAGAGACCCCAGAGAAGAACCTGTCGGTCGAAATCGCCATGCAGTGGACAACCGCATACAACGAGAGCGTCCACACCTACGCGAACACGATCAACACTCACGAGGGTGGAACCCACGAAGAGGGCTTCCGTGCAGCGCTGACCTCGCTGCTCAACAAGCACGCGAGAGCCACCAACCTGCTCAAGGAAAAAGATGAGAACCTCACCGGTGACGACTGCCGCGAGGGATTGACCGCAGTCATCTCGGTAAAGCTCTCAGAGCCGCAGTTCGAGGGTCAGACCAAGACCAAGCTGGGCAACACCGAGGCGAAGACCTTCGTGCAGCGAGTGGTCAACGAGGAATTCGCAGACTGGCTAGACCGCAACCCTGCCATGGCCAAAGAGGTAATCCGCAAGGCAATTCAGGCCGCGACCGCTCGACAGGCGGCACGAAAGGCTCGTGAGGCAACTCGCCGCAAGGGCCTGCTCGAGTCGGGCGGCATGCCAGGAAAGCTGCGCGACTGCTCGAGCCGCGACCCGAAGGTCAGCGAGATCTTCATCGTTGAGGGTGACTCGGCAGGTGGTTCGGCCATGCGCGGTCGCAACCCAGAGACCCAAGCGATTCTGCCGTTGCGCGGCAAGATCCTCAACGTCGAAAAGGCGCGTCTCGACCGAGCGCTCGCCAACACCGAGGTCCAGGCGCTAATCACCGCGTTCGGCACCGGCATCGGCGAAGACTTCGACATCGAGAAGATCCGCTACCACAAGGTGGTGCTGATGGCAGACGCCGATGTTGACGGTCAGCACATCCGCACACTGTTGCTCACGCTGTTGTTCCGCTACATGCGACCGATCCTCGAGCACGGCTACGTCTATCTGGCCCAGCCGCCGCTGTATCGAATCAAGTGGTCGAACGCTGAGCACGAGTACGTGTACTCAGACCAAGAGCGCGATGACCGCTTGGCTGCAGGTGCCAAAGAGGGCCGCAAGATTCCAAAAGAGAATTCGATCCAGCGCTACAAGGGTCTGGGCGAGATGGACTACGACGAGCTGTGGGACACCACTATGGATCCAGCTCGACGCACCCTGCTGCAGGTAACCCTCGAGGATGCCGCAATCGCCGACGAAATCTTCAGCACCCTGATGGGTGAAGACGTCGAAGCCCGCCGCTCATTCATCCAAAAGAACGCTAAAGACGTTCGATTCCTAGACATCTAAAGGGTTCAGAGGTAAACGACATGTCAGACGAAACCCCAACTATCGAAGAACGTCACGATCACGTAGAACAGGTCGACCTTCAGGTCGAAATGCAGCGCTCGTACCTCGACTACGCCATGAGCGTTATCGTGGGCCGTGCCCTGCCAGATGTTCGCGACGGACTCAAGCCGGTTCACCGCCGCGTGCTTTACGCGATGTACGACGGTGGCTACCGCCCAGACAAGCAGTTCAGCAAGTGCTCGCGCGTCGTCGGTGACGTAATGGGTCAGTTCCACCCGCACGGTGATGGCGCGATCTATGACACCCTCGTGCGTTTGGTGCAGGACTGGAACTTGCGCTACCCACTGGTAGCCGGCCAGGGCAACTTCGGCTCGCCAGGAAACGACCCAGCGGCTGCTCCGCGTTACACCGAGTGCCGCATGGCACCGCTGGCCATGGAGATGGTTCGCGACATCGACGAAGAAACCGTTGATTTCCAGGACAACTACGACGGCCGCACCCAAGAGCCAACGATTCTGCCAAGCCGCATCCCGAACCTGCTGGTGAACGGATCCATCGGTATCGCCGTTGGTATGGCCACCAATATTCCTCCGCACAACTTGCGTGAGGTTGCCGCTGGTGCGCAGTGGTATCTCGAGAACCCAACCGCATCCAACGAAGAGCTGCTAACCGCTCTGATGGAACGCATCAAGGGCCCGGACTTTCCGACCGGAGCAACGATTTTGGGCCGCAAGGGCATCGAAGAGGCGTATCGCACCGGTCGTGGTTCGATCACGATGCGTGCTGTGGTCAACGTCGAAGAACTTCAGGGTCGCACCTGCCTGGTGGTCACCGAGCTGCCTTACCAGGTAAACCCTGACAACCTAGCCGAGAAGATTGCCGGCCTGGTCAAGGAAGGCCGCCTGCAGGGAATCGCCGATATTCGCGACGAGACCTCGGGCCGCACCGGTCAGCGCTTGGTGATTGTGCTCAAGAAGGATGCCGTTGCGCGCGTTGTGCTGAACAACCTGTTCAAGCTGACCCCGCTGCAAGAGAACTTCAGTGCGAACATGCTGGCACTGGTTGACGGTGTTCCACGAACCCTGTCGCTAGACGGATTCGTAATCCACTGGGTAAACCACCAGATCGAAGTCATCGTTCGCCGCACCCAGTTCAGACTGCGCAAGGCCGAAGAGCGTGCCCACATTCTGCGCGGATACCTCAAGGCGCTTGACGCACTCGATGCAGTAATCGCCCTGATTCGCAAGAGCGCAACCGTTGATGAGGCCCGCGACGGCCTGATGGCGCTGCTCGGAATCGACGAGCTCCAGGCTCGCGCCATTCTGAACATGCAGCTGCGTCAGCTTGCAGCCCTCGAGCGCCAGAAGATCATCGACGAGGCCGCCGAACTCGAGGCTCAGATCCTTGATTTCAAGGCAATCATCGCCGATCCAGTGCGTCAGCGCTCGATTGTCAGCGAAGAACTGGCCGAAGTGGTTGCCAAGCACGGAGACGAGCGCCGCAGCGTGATTGTGGCCGGCTTCGACGGCGACGTTTCGATGGAAGACCTGATTCCAGAAGAGGAAATGGTCATCTCGCTGACTCGCGGCGGTTACATCAAGCGCACCAAGAGCGACAACTACCGCCAGCAGCACCGCGGCGGCAAGGGCGTAAAGGGTGCGGCACTGCGTGCCGACGACGTGGTCGAACACTTCTTCGTGACCACCACCCATCACTGGTTGCTGTTCTTTACCAACAAGGGACGCGTCTATCGCACCAAGGCCTACGAGGTTCAAGAGGCCGGTCGCGATGCCAAGGGTCAGCACGTTGCAAACCTGCTCGCCCTGCAGCCAGATGAACAGATTGCTCAGGTAATCGACCTCAAGGATTACCAGCAGGCGCCATACCTGGTGTTGGCAACCCGCGAGGGTCTGGTAAAGAAGACCGCGCTCGAGGCATACGACACCGCTCGCACCGGCGGAATCATCGCGATCAAGCTGCGCGAGGGCGACGAACTGGTTTCGGCACTGCTCGCCAGCGAAGCCGATGACCTGCTGCTGGTCTCACGCAAGGGAATGTCGATTCGCTTCTCGAACAGCGATGAAAGCCTGCGTCCAATGGGTCGCGACACCTCGGGCAACATCGGTATGCACTTCCGTGCGGGCGATCACCTACTCAACGCAACCGTCATCAACGACGCCGAGGACTCATTCGTCTTCGTCGTTACCGAAGGCGGCTTTGCGAAGCGCACATCGACCGACCAGTACCGCACCCAGAACCGAGGCGGCATCGGCATCAAGGTTGCCAAGCTTGAGGAAAAGCGCGGTGACCTGGTTGGCGCACTAATCGTTGGCGAAGAGGACGAAGTTCTAGTCGTGCTCGAGCAGGGCAAGGTAGTGCGTTCGGCGGTATCCGAGGTTCCGGCTCGTGGTCGCGACACCATGGGAGTGGTCTTTGCTCGATTCGATGAGTCGGATTCGATCATCGGAATTGCGAAGAATTCAGAGCGAAACCTAGAAACCTCGGCTGACGCACTTGCAGAAGATGCAACCGATGAGGTTGACTCAGATGCAGTTGAAACCGAACCTGGCAACGCCAGCGAAGGAGCCTAAACGATGAAAGAACGCATCAAGCGTGCCGCTAAGTCGGCTGCCGCCCGAGCCAACGGCCCTGCCCCAAAGCAGGTCAAGCTCAAGCTTGTGCACATCGAGTTCTGGTCTGCGATCAAGATCGGATTCCTGTGCACTTTGGCTGCAGCCATCGCGATCATCGTCGGGTTCTTCCTGGTTTGGCTGGTTGCCAGCCAGTCGGGCGTCTTCGCTCAGGTGAACAACCTGCTCAGCGGAGCCGGCGGCGCATCCAGCGTAGATGTCGGTTCAACCTTGAGCCTGCCTCGCGTGATGTCGTTCGCGGTTGCCCTGGCTTTCATTCAGATGGTCGCGGGCACCTTGCTTTCGGGCGTATCGGCACTGATCTTCAACGTGATTGGCCGCATCACCGGTGGCATCTCGGTAGGTTTCACATCGAGCAACAACTAGTCCATTGAGTCGCTAAACCCACCTGTTTGCAGATTGGTTTGCGTGCCTTCGAAATTTCGTGTAAGTTTGTGAAGGCTACACGGGCCTATAGCTCAGGTGGTTAGAGCGCTTCACTGATAATGAAGAGGTCGGAGGTTCAAGTCCTCCTAGGCCCACCAGGAAGCTTCTCCCCAGTGAGACGGCTTCCAACGTAGGATGCACCAAGATCCAACCGGATCACTCCGGGGACTTAGCTCAGTTGGTAGAGCACCTGCTTTGCAAGCAGGGGGTCAGGGGTTCGACCCCCCTAGTCTCCACAAGAAAAACTCCCTCCAGAAATGGGGGGAGTTTTCTTTTACACTCGAGACATGAGCGAAGCCCTGGTGATCATCGACATCCAGAACGATTACTTTCCGGGTGGGGCGATGGAACTCGAGGGGGCGCTCGAGGCATCCCAAGTGGCGGCACAGGTCAAGTCGCAGTTCACAGCCAAGGGATTACCGGTGTTTGTCGTGCAACACATCGCTAGCGAATCGGCATCCTTCTTTAGGCCTGGCACTTTCGGTGTCGAACTTCATGAGTCCGTTGCGCTGCAACCGACCGACGTTTTGATTCCTAAGCGGTTTCCGAACGCGTTTCGCGAGACTGACCTGCAGAGCGAGCTGGCAGATCGCGGAATCAAGAAGCTCACAATTCTTGGCATGATGACCCACATGTGCATCGATACTTCGGTGCGAGCTGCCGCAGATCTCGGATTCGAGGTCACTTTGATTTCAGACGGATGCGCAACCCGCGCACTCGAGTTTGACGGCAAGCGCGTGAGCGCTGCAGAGGTGCAGGCCGCCTATCTCGCCGCTTTGAACGGAACCTTCGCAACCGTTCGCCCTTTGGGCTAGGCGATTTTCTAGTCAAGCGACATTCAGAGTCGTGAGACCTACCAAACTGTTACTTGACCGGGTGAAACAGTAATTGGATCAGAAAGATCCTCACGTGTTCCGTTGTCAAACCTGCCGCCATCAAGCAGTGTCACGCGCCAACGAATTTCTGCAGGTTCCCAGAAGGTGTATTTGGTCTCGTACCCGTATGGGTACTCCTTATCGGTGCAGCCACCAACACCCTTCTTGAACCCTGAAACAATATCGATGGTGACCCACTCGCCGTCGACTTTCTCTTGAAGTTCAGCGAACAGATTCTTGGGTCGACCGGAATACCAGCAGCTGGAAGGGCCGACCTTCGTTGGTTCAACCCAGTTCGCGATAGTACGAGTGAGCATCGCGTTGTAGGGCACACAAGTCTTTTGAAGCATCTTGAAGTAGGCGGTGTTTTGCCCAGGGTCGGCAAGCTTTTCGAGTATGCCCTGGCGGTATATCTCAAATTCGGGATAGTCGCTGAGGGTCGACCGAGTGATTGTCTCCACTTGGAGCCTTAGGAGCGAGACTAAGTCTGGGCGATCCAAGTTTTTTGGGCTCTCCCCGCCGCGACGAATGATGCCTGTCTCGAAAGCCTCGACAGTTTGGCAAACGCTGGTCATGACGCTGTCATCGAGAGACAGATTGCGCCCGCTCTGATTCACCTCTGGGAGCATCTTTCCGCTTACGCCGTAACCATACTCGCCCGGAACCGAAGGCTCACCCAGTTCATTGAAAGCAGAATCCTGTGCGACAGGACTGTCTGATGAGTTACTTGAGCAACCGGCTAGAGCCAGGGCGGCAGCTGTCATCACAGAGACGACAAAGACAAACTTGGAACTCTTCACGAAATACCCCCATTAGATTTGAAATCAAGATACACCTGACTTGGCTCTTCGGGCATCACATTCTTCACATACGAAAAGGACAAAGTTTGACTCAAACTCGCCTCAAGACCTTCATCTGGTTCCCAGGCAACATGGATGAAGCTCTAGCCTTCTACGAAGCGACATTCAGCGACTTCAAGATCAACTCAGAGAACCGCCCAGACGCGGATAAGCCACGCTTCACAGCAGACTTTTCTATCTACGGCCACGATTTCATCGGCATGAACTGGCCTGGTGGCGACACATTCAACAACGCAATCTCGCTGTCGCTCAACGTCGATGGTCAGGATGAAGTGGATCGCCTGTGGGATGCCATCACGGCGAAGGGTAAGCCGGGCATGTGTGGCTGGTGCACCGACGAATTTGGTTTGACCTGGCAGGTCAGCCCAATTCAGATGCGCGAACACCTTGAGAATTCGGATCGCGAAAAGGCTGATTACGCCAATCAAGCGCTGCGCAAGATGAGCAAAATCATCATTCGGGACCTTTACGTCTAGTAAGAACCAAGGAAACCAGGGAGGAACACAATGGAATCGCTCGCAATTCTGGTCGGCAGCATCTATCTGGGAACCATAGCTTTTTCGTTGACCACAGTGGGTTTCGCCGCCTACTTCAGGTTCAAAAACCGATTTAGAAAAACCGCCCTGGTGCTATGGGCCCTGCTTCTGGTTGTTTCGCTGCTTTCGCTCTCGCTAAGTCCATCGCTCGGGGCAATCCCAGGCATCGCCGGCCTGGTCGCAACCGTCCTGATCTTCTTCAGGAAGCGTTAGGCCTTCTCGACGGCTTCGACCTGCTTGGCATCGCGCAAGAACCAGAACGCACCAGCCGCAACCAGACACAGCACGGCCGCGGTCATCCAGGCGATGAAGTAGCTGCCCTGCAGGTCACGAATCACTCCGGCATAGGCAGCCGCAATTGCAGCGCCGACCATGTGGCCTGCGAAAACCCATCCGTAAATCACACCGCTTCTAGCGGCGCCAAAGTACTTGCGGGTCAGCGCGATTGTTGGCGGAACGGTCGCAATCCAGTCGAGCCCGTAGAAGATCACGAAGAACATCAGCGGCGGTTCAACGGTTGGCCCCATTACAAACGGCACGGTGAACAGGGCCAGTCCGCGAAGCCCGTAATAGAACACCAGCAGGATGCGCGAATCGACGCGATCGGTCAACCAACCTGACAGAATCGTGCCGACGAAGTCGAACACACCGACTAGAGCAAGCAAGCCGGCGGCTGTCGTGGCGGGCATCCCGTGATCGTGTGCCGCGGGAATGAAGTGAGCACCGATGAGACCGTTGGTGGTCCAACCGCAAACGAAGAACGTACCCGCCAGAATCCAGAACGCTTTGTGCTTAAACGCATCCCGCAGTACTGAGACCGTGGCGCGAACCGTGCTCGGTGCTTTCTCGGTCTCGACTTCTGGCTCGGTCGCACCGTATGGCAACAGCCCAACATCGCTTGGCCGATCACGGAATCCCAGGTAGAACAGCGGCATCAGTGCGATGACCAGCGCGGTCACTGTCAGGGATCCGATTTGCCAACCGGCCGACATCACCAGATGTGCGATGAGCGGCAGAAACAGCAGCTGCCCGGTTGCGTACGCGGCCGAGAAGATTCCGGTGACGAGTCCGCGACGGCTTTCGAACCAGCGATTGGCAACGATGGATGCGAACACCAGCGCAAGCGAACCCGTTCCGAGGCCGACAAACACACCCCAGTACAGAATGAGCTGCCAGGCTTCGGTCATGAAGAGCGTGAGACCGGTGCCGAGCCCGATGAAAGCGAGCGCGACGGTGCCGACCCGTCGAATCGTGAAGCGCTCCATGAGCACGGCGGCGAACGGGGCAGTCAGGCCATAGAAAATCAGGTTGACGGTGATGGCCAGTGAGGTTTCGGTGCGACTCCAACCGAAGTCACGTTCGAGGGGTTCGAAGAGCACCGAAGTGGTTGACCTAAACGCCGCCGCGGCGATGAGGGTCAAAAAGGTGATGCCGGCAATCAACCACGCTCGATGGATGCGCTTTGCGGGAACCTGACTCACTCGTTCAGACTAGTGGCGTTCGCCGGCGCATCCTTGGCATCGCGCAGGTGTTTGCGAAGTGCGATCGCCAGCCAGATTCCGGCGGCTGCGACTATGGTTCCGCAGATCATGATGGTCGGGCGAATGCCGAGCTGCTCTGCCGAGAAACCGATTAGCGGCGATCCGACCGGGGTGCCACCCATGAAAATCAGCAGATAGATGCCCATGACTCGGCCGCGCAGCGATGGTTCGCAGGTGGTTTGCACGAACGAGTTCGCTGAAATCAGAGTGAACAACGCGATGCCACCGACCAGCGGCAGAAACAGCGCGAACGTTTCGTATGACGGCATCCATGCACCAATCATCAGCAGTGCGCCGAACGCGAAGGTGCCCAGCATGACGACCCGTGGCACGCGCAGGTGCTCGAGTTTCGCCGAGATAATGACGCCGGTGAACGAGCCGATAGCCAAAATCGAACCGAGGATGCCGAACTCGGCCGCACCCTTGCCGAATTCTTTGGTGGCCATCAGCGCAGCGAAGATCTGAAAATTCAGGCCGAAAGTGGTGGCAAAGAAAACAGCCATCATGACCAGGAAGATCTCGCGGGTTCGCAGCACATAGGCAACGGCCGCCTTGAGTTTGGCGCCCGAGTCGGGTTGCACCTGAATGTGAAGTTCGTTGCTGCGCAGCATCAGCAGTGCAATCACCAACAGCAGGTAGGTGATCGAGTTGACCAGGAACGAGACGCCTGTTCCGAAGGCCACAATCATGAAACCGGATGCGGCTGGGCCCAGCAGACGCCCCGCGTTGAAGTTTGCCGAGTTGAGGCTGATTGCGCTCGGGATATCCTCGCGACCGACCAGCTCCGAGCTAAAACTTGTGCGCACCGGCGCATCCAGCGCACTGAAAACGCCGACGGCGAAAGCCAAAACGCAAACGTGCCAAATCTGAACCAACCCGGTGACCACCAGAATGCCCAATGCCGCCGAGGCTAGGCCGCCACCGATGTTGGTGAGCACCAGAAGGTTGCGTTTTTTGAAGCGATCGGCAAGCACGCCACCATAGAGACTTAGCAGCAGAGAAGGCAAGAACTGAAGCGCGGTGACCAGACCAAGCAGCTGCGCGCTGCCGGTTAGCTCGAGCACCAACCAGTCTTGCGCCACACGTTGGGCCCAGGTGCCGATGTTCGAGAAGACCTGCGCCGGGTACAGCAGGCGGTAGTTGCGGTGATTCAGAGCACGCAACGCACCATCAGACGAAAAACGGGCCACCT